>NZ_JBLUNZ020000031.1:0-89036 GCF_048061935.2 Leucobacter sp. BZR 635
GCGCGGCCGAGCGGCTTGTCGCAGCTCGAAAGGAGCTCTCCGCATGACGAAGAAGATCTACCTGCAGGATGTGACGCTGCGGGACGGGATGCACGCGATCCGCCACCAGCTTGAGCCCGCAAAGGTTGCCGAGATTGCACGGGCACTCGACAGCGCGGGTGTCGACGCAATCGAGGTCACCCACGGCGACGGGCTCTCGGGCTCGAGCCTCACCTACGGCCCAGGCTCACACACCGACCTCGAATGGATCGAGGCCGCCGCAGACGTCGTCGAGAATGCGCGGCTCACGGCGCTGATCCTCCCCGGGATCGGTACCCTCCACGACCTCAAGGCCGCATTCGACGCAGGGGTACGCTCCGTGCGCGTCGCCACCCACTGCACTGAGGCAGACGTTTCCGCGCAGCACATCACGGCGGCCCGGGAGTGGGGCATGGACGTCTCAGGGTTTCTCATGATGTCTCACCTGAGTGACCCTGCGAGTCTCGTCGAGCAGGCGAAGCTCATGGAGTCGTACGGGGCGAACTGTGTCTACGTCACCGACTCGGCCGGGCGACTCACCATGGACGGCTACCGGGAGCGGGTGCGCGCCTACCGCGACGCCCTGCAGCCCGAGACCGAGATCGGGGTGCATGCTCACCAGAACCTCTCGCTCGCGGTCGCCAACTCCGTCGTCGCCGTCGAGGAAGGCGCGTTCCGCGTCGACGCCTCGCTCGCCGGCCACGGTGCTGGAGCAGGCAACACCCCGATTGAGCCCTTCGTCGCAGTTGCGAAGCTGCACGGCTGGGACGTCGCCGCCGACCTCTTCGCACTGCAAGACGCCGCCGACGACCTCGTTCGCCCGCTCCACGACCGTCCGGTGCAAGTGGACCGCGAGACGCTCACGGTCGGCTATGCGGGCGTCTACTCGAGCTTCCTCCGCCACGCGGAGCACGCAGCCCAGACATACGGCCTCGATGCGCGAGACATTCTCGTCGAGGTTGGCGCTCGCCGACTCATCGGTGGGCAAGAAGACATGATCACCGATGTCGCACTCGACCTCGCGAAGAGAAAGGCCTAGCAATGGCAGACGCACAGTACACAAGCACCTGGATGGACCTCGCCGAGACGAGCTTCTCGCAGGGCTACATGGAGGCGGGCGGCTACGAGACGCGCTACCTGCGCGCTGGCGACCCGGACAACCCCCGCAAGCTGCTGCTCATGCACGGGATCACCGGCCACGCCGAGGCGTACAGCCGTAATCTGCAGTCGCACGGCGAGCACTTCGACGTGTTTGCCTTCGACTTCATCGGCCACGGTTACTCGGCGAAGCCCGAGCACCCGCTTGAGATCAAGCACTACATGGAGCACGTCCACGGCGTCATGGACGCGCTGGGGGCCGAGAAGTACTACATGTCTGGTGAGTCGCTCGGCGGCTGGACCACGGCAAAGTTCTCGCAGCTCTACCCCGAGCGGGTCGAGCGCGTTGTGCTCAACACCATGGGCGGAACTATGGCGAACCCCCAGGTCATGGAACGGCTATTTTCACTCTCGATGGAAGCCGCGAAGGACCCCTCTTGGGAGCGCGTGAAGGCACGGCTCGAGTGGCTCATGGCAGACCCGTCGATGGTCACCCCAGACCTCATTCGGGTGCGTCAGCGCATCTTCGAGCAGCCCGACTGGGAGATGGCGTGCCGCATGAACATGGCACTGCAGGATCTCGAGACTCGCAAGCGCAACATGCTCAGCGATGCAGACCTCTCCGCGATCTCGGTCCCCGCACTCGTGCTCTGGACAACGAAGGATCCCTCGGGGCCCGTCGACGAGGCGCGCCGCATCGCCGACCTGATCCCGAACGGCGAACTCGCTGTCATCGATGAGGCAGGCCACTGGCCGCAGTACGAGAAAACCGATGAATTCAACCGGCTGCATCTCGAGTTCCTGCTTCGAGACGCCGCCTAATCTCCCACTGCACACGACTTCATTACACGAAGAAAGAAGGTAAGGAATGACAAAGCTGTCTGACGGGTACGATCCCGGCCCGGGCATCTCCCACGCAGGCTCAATCAGCCTCGGCACGAAGGATCTCGAGAAATCACTCTGGTTCTTCCGCGACATCCTGGGCATGGAGGAGGTGGAGCGCGACGGTGACGTCGCGTACCTCCGCGCCTTCCAGGAGCTCGGACACCACTCGCTGGTGCTCCGAGAGCAGGACGAGAACGTGGTGAACGCCTTCAGCATGCGCACGAAGCGCCCGGAAGACGTGGAGCTGTTCTACGAGCACCTGCAGCGCGAGGAGATCGAGTCGGTGGAGATCCCCGCTGGCACTGAGAAGGGCCGCGGCACCGCGGTGCGCTTTCTCCTGCCAGGCGGAGAGCACCCCTTCGAGCTCTACTACGACATGGAGAAGCCCGAGGCGCCCGAGGAGATCCGCTCGCGGCTCCCGTCGAATAGCTCGACTCGTCGCGGGCTCGGCGTGCGCCGACTGGACCACTTCAACATCCAGACCTCACCGTCGACAATCAATCAGACCGAGCAGTGGGCTCGCGAGCACCTCGGGCTGAAGCGCCGCGAGTACGCGTACCTCCCCGATCACCCTGAGACGCTCATGGCGTCGTGGACCTCGGTCACCCCGCAGATGCACGATGTCGCCTTCGTCGCGAACAGGGCTGAGAAGACCGGCCAGCTGCACCACCTCGCCTACAACCTCGAGAACATGAGCGACGCGCTCACCGCGGCGGACATCCTCCGGGATCTCGATGTCTCGTATGGCGCTGGCCCGGGCAAGCACGGTATCGGTCAGGCGATGTACCTCTACGTTCACGACCCAGGCTCGGACCACCGCGTCGAGCTGTACGCCGGTGGCTACCTCATCTTCGACGAGGATTGGGAAGCGATCGAGTGGCGTCCGGAGGACTTCCCGGAGGGGCTTACCTGGTACGGGGATCCGATCGACACGAAGCCGGGTAGCCGCGGCCGCGACACGACGGGAACGGCTGGCCTGCAGAACCCGCTGCTCGGTGCCTAGTCTGGTAGTTCGCCGTAAGGCAGCGTAGATCTCCCTACCGTGAGAACCAGGTTCCTCCTGGGAACCGGTTCACTCGGTAGGGAGATTTGCGTCTTTCCCCACGAGCTCCGTGTCAGCAGGCGCGCGCCTCGCATACCGGAACGCCAGGAACACCCCGATTGCGAGCACCGCGATCCCGAGCGGGATGTGCACCGACATGCCAAGGCTCAGGTGCCCGAGCGAGAACTGGCCGAGCTCGAGTACCCAGAGGATGAGCGACCAGTTGAGGAGGTCGCGTGGCCACGCGGCTCGGCCTTTCCACACAATGAGCGCCATGACGATCTGCACGAGCCCGACCGTCACGACCGTCATCGCGACCATCCGGTGCATCGTCTGCGGGTCGGGGCTCATCGCGTCGAGCATCGCCCCGGCGAGGAACGGCTGGGCGGCGAGCAGTGCCGCGTGCAGGATGAGCACCCAGCGGGTGATGAGCGCCGCAACGGAGCCGCGGCGAACGGGGGCGGCACTAGTGGCTGTCATGTGATCCTCCATCGCGGATTGCTGGGGTGTCGAGCGGGCCCGCGGCTTCGCCGGGTTTCACGACCACGAACTGCGCCATCATGCCCTGATCCTCGTGCTGCAGCAGGTGGCAGTGGAACATGTACGGCAGGTGCGGGTCGGTCGACGAGCCGAACTCGACGTCAACGATGACCGTGCGGCTCGGCGGCGCGTACACAGTGTCCTTCCATCCGCGCAGCTCAGCGGCCGGCTCCCTGCCGCCAATCGAGTGCACGCGAAAACGAGCGTTGTGGATGTGCAGGTTGTGCGGCAGAAAATGCTCGTTCGTGATGAACCAGCGCTCGCGGTCGCCGACGCTGACGACCTCGTCGATTCGGCTCATGTTCATGCGCCGGTGGTTGATCTTGCTGTCCTGCAGGGTGACGGTGCGCCGCTTGTCTGGCTCTGCGTCGGAGGGGAAGGGCGCCGCGAGAAACCCGCCCGCCGCGACCCACTCGGCGAGCTGCGGGCGGTCGCCGCCGGCCTCTGCCGGGTCGCCGCCGTCGCCCGATTCCCGCGTGAGCTCCAGAATGTCGAAGCTGTCGCGGGTGCCGCTCGCGCGCTCGGTTGTTCCGAGCAGCCCGAGCGAGTGCGTGGCCGACCGCAACATCGCGGTCTCGCCAGGTGCGAGCGTCACGATGACCTCGGCGCGCTCGCCAGGGGTGAGGGTGATGCCGTCGATGATGACGGGCTCGGGAAGGAGCCCGGAATCGGTGCCGACGAGCTCGAGTTTGCTGTTGGCAGGGTCGGTGCCTGCGAGCTGCAGTCGGTAGCTGCGGGCGGTGGATCCGTTGAGTACTCGCAGCCTGGTCGTCGCACGGGTCGCGGTGAACTGCGGCGCGACCGTGCCGTTCACGAGGATCGTGTCGCCGAGCATGCCCGCGGCGGATCTATGCTGCTCGGCGAAGGATCCATCTGCCGCAAAGCTCCGGTCGCTGAGGATGAGCGGCACGTCGTCGACGCCGTAGTCGCGCGGCAGCGGGGAGTCCTGCGGGGGCTCCGCATCATCGATGAGGAACAGGCCCGCGAGTCCGCGGTACACGTGCGCCTCGGTCGTGCCGTGGTTGTGCGGGTGGTACCAGAGCGTCGAGGCGGGCTGCTCGACCGTCCACTCGGCGACCCAGCTTGCGCCCGGTTCGATGGGCTGGTGCGGGCCGCCGTCGGCGAGCGCAGGGAGCTTCATACCGTGCCAGTGGGTGGTCGTGACCTCGTCAAGGTCGTTGCGCACGGTCACCCGGACCCGCTCGCCCTCGGCGGCGCGGAGCGTCGGGCCACCGAAGGGGCCGTTGTACCCCCAGGTCTGGGTCTGCTTGCCCGGCAGGAAGGCGCTTGTGCCGGCCTGCGCCGCGAGCGTGAACTCGCGGACGCCGTCGCTAGCGACTGTGCCCTCGTCAAGTGGCGGGATCGCGAGCGGGGCGCGGCCCGTGTTCGCGCCTGCGGCACCGACGGGGTCGGGGGAGAGGATCGGCCGCTGCCCGATCCGCCACCCACCGAGGGCGATGATTGAGGTCGTGATGGCCCCGGCTGCGGCTCCGGCAAGCACGCCGCGGCGCGTGATCCGCGATGACGCAGGCATGAATCTCCTTGAACTTGGCGGCGCAAGAGATGTGCGCAACCCCTCTAGTATCTCCCAGCCGCCTGAACCCCAGGAGTTGGCAGTTTTTGTCGCCTCCGCTCCGCTCACGCGACAATAACTGCCAACTCCGGGCGTGCGGATGGGCGGGGAGTGCCTGGCACCGATGTGAGAACCCTCCGGGGGCTCGCGTAGGATGGATCTCTACGCCTACACAACGGAGGAACCCGCCACATGAGCGAGCAGACTGCGCCGAATCCCGCCACTGAAGAAGTTCAGAGCGAAGAGGAAATCTTCGAGCAGAAGCGCATCCGCTTGGAGAAGCGGGAGCGGCTGAACGCCGCGGGTGGCCTTGCCGGCGGCGCATACCCGGTCGCAGTACCGGTAACGACCACGATTCCCGCGGTGCGGGCGCAGTGGGGGCACCTCGAAGAGACCCCCGATTCGGCTTCGGGCGAGACCGTCGGCATCGCCGGCCGCATCGTCTTCCAGCGCAACACCGGCAAGCTCTGCTTCGCCTCGATCCAGGCCGGCGATGGCACCCGCATCCAGGCGATGCTGTCGCTCGCGGAGGTCGGCGAGGAATCGCTCGCCGAGTACAAGGAGCTCACCGACCTCGGTGACCACCTGTTCGTGAGCGGCGAGGTCATCTCGAGTCGCCGCGGCGAACTCTCGATCATGGTGAGCGAGTGGCAGGTCGCCGCGAAGGCGATCGCCCCGCTGCCGAACCTGCACGCAGAGCTCAACGAGGAGACGAGGGTGCGCCAGCGCTACCTCGACCTCATCGCCCGCGAGCAGGCGCGCACGAACGTGCTCACCCGCGCCCGCACCATGGCGAGCCTGCGCGAGACCTTCGCGAAGCACGGCTTCATGGAGGTCGAGACCCCCATGCTGCAGACCATGCACGGCGGTGCCTCGGCACGCCCCTTCGTCACGCACTCGAACGCTTTCGACATGGAGCTGTTCCTGCGCATCGCACCCGAGCTGTTCCTCAAGCGCGCGGCCGTCGGCGGCCTCGAGCGCGTCTTCGAGATCAACCGCAACTTCCGCAACGAGGGCGCTGACTCGACGCACAGCCCCGAGTTCGCAATGCTCGAGTCGTACCAGGCATACACCGACTACAACGGCATCGCAGACCTCACGCAGGAGCTCGTGCAGAACGCCGCGCTCGCCGCAAACGTTGGCAGCGACCGCGAGGGCACGCACACGGTGAAGTGGGCCGACGGCACGCTGTTCGACCTCGGCGGTGACTGGGCGCGCATCTCGATGTACGGCTCGCTCTCCGAGGCTGCCGGCGTGGAGATCACCCCGGAGACCTCCGTGGCTGACCTCCAGGCGATTGCCGACAAGGAGGGTGTCGAGGTGCCGCTGGCGAACCACGGCAAGCTCGTCGAAGAGCTCTGGGAGCACTTCGTGATCGACTCCCTCACCGGCCCGACGTTCGTCATGGACTTCCCGGTCGAGACGAGCCCGCTCACGCGCCACCACCGCTCGATTCCGGGCGTCGTCGAGAAGTGGGATCTCTACATCCGCGGCTTCGAACTCGCAACGGGGTACTCCGAGCTCATCGACCCCGTCGTGCAGCGCGAGCGCTTCGTGCAGCAGGCAGCCGAGGGCGCGCGCGGCGACGTCGAGGCGATGAAGGTTGACGAGGACTTCCTCCGCGCGCTCGAGCACGCTATGCCTCCCACCGGCGGCATGGGCATGGGCATGGATCGCCTGCTCATGGCGCTCACGGGTCTGGGGATCCGCGAGACGATTCTCTTCCCGCTCGTGAAGTAATCTCGGCCGACAGCCAGAATCAGGCCCCCGCGCTTAGCCGCGGCGGCCTGTTTTGGTGGCAGATCTCCTTCGCCAGTTCACGCTGAGCACGGCGATCCCGAGCAGTACGAGGGCGAGCCCGAGCCAGCCGCCAGCGGTGAGCCGCTCGCCGATCACCAGCACGGCGAGCAGCGTCGCGACGGCCGGTTCGAGCAGCGTGTAGAGCGTGACTGTCGACGCCGAGAGCGCGGCGAGCGACCAGCCGAAGAGTGCGTGGCCGATCGCCATGGGCACGATCCCGAGGTAGAGCAGCGGCGGCCACACAGCTGGATCGAGCAACTGTGCGCCACCGGAGACCACCATGAAGCCGAGCAGCGGGGGAGCCGCGACCCCGAGGATCGCCGCGACGCCCGCGGTGCGACCGAGTCCGGCGGGACGCTTCGGGGTGGCCTTGATGAGCCGCCCGAGCAGCCAGGCGTACACGGCGTAGGCCACCCCCGCGAGCAGCCCCACCGCGACGCCGAGCGGAAGCTGCGCGGGGTCAGAGCCCATCCAGCCGCCGCCCTCGCCGCGCCCCGTCACGAGGAGTACGCCGCCGACGATTGCGAGCAGTGCGGCGACGTACCAGCTGCCTCCGAGGCGCTGCCGGTCGATGAACAGCTCGAGCAGGCCAGCGAAGATGGGGGAGGAGCAAATCGTCACAATCGTGCCGAGGGCGACGCCCGCGAGCCCCATCGAGGCGTAGAAGCTCACCGTAAACACGCAGATCGCGGCCGCTCCGGCGAGCACGAGCGGCGTGGCACCCGGGGCCCGGAAGATGCCCCCGAGCTTGCGCAAGTTGCCGAGTGCGAGCAGGGCACCGCCGATGCCCATTGCCGCCGCCCCGGTCGTGACAGCGCTTAACGGTGCGGCGAACGATGCCCCGAATCCGGTCGTCCCCCACAGCACTGCGGTGACGAGTACGGCGATCGTTGCCTGCGCCCTGGCTGTGCTGCGCGTCGCTGCGGTGTGCATGGTTGTGATCCTAGGCGCTGCCGTCACGGGAGGCGACCGCCGTCGCGCAGAGTCGCGTTCTGCGACGCGTGCCGCAGACGTGCGTGAACGCCCAGGAAACCCACGGGAGGGGGCGGGTAAGGTTGGCAATTATGGATAACTGGTGGATGAATGCAGTCTGGTCGCTCACGCCGACCGTGCTCATCGGGCTCTTCTTCTGGATGGTCATGAGGCTCATTCTTCGTGCGGACCGCACTGAGCGACGCATTTACCGCGAGATCGAGGATCAGGAGCGCCAGAAGGCTGGCCTCCCCGCGCGCGACGAGTAACCCCCCGACTCGCTAGAATGGCGGGAGGCGCGGGTTTCCGCGCGGCTCCGGCATTCCCAGCGAGAGGACGACGATGGAGTTCTTTTCGGGCTGGAACTGGGCCGCTATCGGCGCAGCGGTCGCGATCACGATCGACATGGCGATTCGAATTGTCGCCCTCTTCGTGGTGCCGCGAAACCGCCGCCCAACCTCCGGCATGGCCTGGCTGCTCGCTATCTTCCTGCTCCCGGTGCCCGGTCTCATTGTCTTTCTGATCATTGGATCGAACCGGCTCCCGGCGCACCGCGAGAACAAGCAAGACGCCATCAACGAGATGGTCTCGAGCATTGCAGAGCGCGAGAACCGCGGGCTGATCTCAGACATTGACGCCATGTCGCCAGGGCTTGAGAGCGCCGTGCGCCTCGGGCAGACGCTCGGCGCGCAGCCCATGCTGCGGGGCAACGTCGCCTCGATGACGATCGACTATGAGCTCTCGTTTCACCAGATCGCCGAAGCTATCGACTGCGCGCGCGACTACGTGCACGTGCAGTTCTACATTCTTGTGCACGACGAAACCACCGATGTGGTGTTCGACGCGATGCGCCGAGCCATCGAACGCGGCGTCAAGGTGCGCGTCATGCTCGACCATATTTCTGCCGTGCGAAATCCCGGACGTCGCCGCACCGCCCAGAGCCTCAAAGACATGGGCGCCGAGTGGACCTACATGCTCCCGGTGCGCCCCTGGCGCGGCGAATATCAGCGCCCCGACCTGCGCAACCACCGCAAGCTCGTGGTCGTTGACGGCAAAGTCGGCTTCACGGGCTCACAGAACCTCGTCGACTCGAGCTACAACAAGCGCGGCAACATTCGGCGCGGCCTGCACTGGCGCGACATCATGGTGCGCGTTGAGGGGCCGATCGTGTTGGGCCTTGAAGCCGTGTTCCAGGCCGACTGGTACCTCGAGACCGATACCTTCCTCGACCAGCTCGAGATCGACATCGACACGGAGCAGACTGAGCTTCCGGGCGAACTCGACTGCCAGATCGTGCCGAGCGGCCCCGGATACGCTGCGGAAAACAACCTGCAGGTGTTTGTGTCGCTGCTGTACGCCGCCAGGCACCGCATCAGCATCACGAGCCCCTACTTCGTGCCCGACGGCTCGATCATGAACGCGCTGCGGGCGGCGACCGCGCGCGGCGTCGAGGTCGAGCTGTTCGTCTCGGAAATCGGCGACCAGGCCCTCGTGTATCACGCGCAGCGCTCCTACTACGAGGAACTCTTGAACGCGGGCGTGCGTATCTGGATGTACCGGCCGCCCTACATTCTCCATTCGAAGCACTTCACGATCGACGATGAGGTCGCGGTCGTCGGATCCTCGAACATGGATCCGCGCTCGTTCGGCCTGAACATGGAGATCTCGATGGTCGTGCGCGGCGAGAGCTTCGTGCAAGACCTCGACGAAGTCACCGATTACTACCGTGCGAACTCCCGCGAGCTCCTGCCCGAGGAATGGGAGAAGCAGCCGCTGCGCTCGCAGCTGCTTGACGGACTCGCGCGCCTCACCTCGGCGCTGCAGTAGTTCCCGCGGCTTGGCCCGGCGCGCGCGGAAGCGTCCCGGCCGTGCCTGCGCGCCGCGGGCGTTCGTTAGCCCAGCTTCATCGCCGAATAGTCGCTGCCGTCGAGGCGCAGCAGCCAGATCTCACCGTTGAGGATCCGCGGAACGTCAGACCCGGTGAGCAGTGCGAGCCCGGCCCGGAGCATCGCACCGTGTGCGACCGCAACGGAACCGGGGTGCGTCTGCGAGAGCTCACGGATCGCGTCGGCTGAGCGCTGGGCGACGTCCTCGATCCGCTCGGCTGCGGGGACGTCCCGGAGCCCAGGCCAGCGCGCCTCGCTCTCGGCGACGAGCAGCCCCTCGGCCTCGCCGAAGTCGCGCTCCCACAGGCCCCCGTTGATCCCGGGGGCATTGAGCCCGAGATGGTCAGCGATGATGTCGGCGGTCTCGATCGCGCGCCCGAGCGGTGAAGCGTGCACCGAGGCCCACGGTGCGGGTGCCGACGAACTCAGCAGCTCGGCGGCGCTGAGTGCCTGGGCGCGGCCGGTTGCATTGAGGGGCACCTCGGTGCGTCCCTGTATACGTCGAGCTCGGTTCCAATCGGTTTCGCCGTGTCGAACGAGCGCGAGCACCGGAGTTCCTGCAGTCATGCTGCCACGCTATCGGCTCTGGCAGGGTCGAAGTCTGAGGGTGCGCTCGGGGTGCGATGCGCCGACTGTTCGCGCGCCGCCTGTGGCACCGCGGAACCGTCGGAGTACACGAGCGTGCGGTCGCACTCGACGCGCACTCGCGTACCCGCGGGGACCCTGCTGCCAGCGATCCGGCTGCGCAGCCTGAGCCCGAGCCAGTCGACGGTGAGGTCGTCGCAGTCGCGCCCGAAGAGCGAGGAGGTGACGACTGCCTCCCCACCCGGGTCTGGCACGACCCGCACCCACTCGGGCAGGATCGCGAGCTCGGCGCTGTGCGCGGATGCTCCGGGGGAGGTGCGCTGCCCGGCGAGCTGTTCGAGATGTGCGGCGGGCACCGCGAGCGGGTGTTGCGCTGCGGTGAATCCCTCGGAGTCGAGCGAACCCGGAACGATCGTCGCGTCAGCGATAAAGCGCGCGACGAACGGCGTTGCGGGGCGTGCGAGTACCGCGGCCGGGGTGTCCTGCTGTTGGATCCTGCCGCCATCGAGCACGACTACACGGTCCGCGAGTGCGAGCGCCTCGCCGCGGTCGTGGGTGACGTGGATCACGGTGAGCCCGAGCTCGCGGGTAAGCTCCCGCAACTCGAGTCGCAGGCGATCGCGCAGCGGCTCATCGAGCGCGGAGAGCGCCTCATCGAGGAGGAGCACCCTGGGCCGCGCGACGATTGCTCGCGCAATCGCGACGCGCTGGCGTTGCCCGCCGGAGAGCGTCGCGGGGTTACGGGCTTCGGCGCCGGCGAGGCCGACGAGGGTGAGTGCCTCGCTCACGCGTTCGCGGCGCTCCGATCGCGATACTCCGGCCCGCTTGAGCGGGTACTCGATGTTCTTTCCGACGCTCCAGTGTGGCCACACGGCATGCTGTTGAAACACCATGCCGAGGCCACGGCGCTCCGGTTCGACCGCGCGGCCCGCGCCCGCGACGACGGTGTCGCCGATGCGCACGGTGCCGGCAGTCGGCTCGGCGAAGCCGGCAACGGTTCGTAGCAGCGTCGTTTTGCCCGAACCGGAGGGCCCGACGAGCGCAACGAACTCGCCGTCCCCGACGCTGAGGTCGACGTCGGCGAGGCCGAGGGTGCCGCCTGGAAACGCGAGGCTCACGGATTCGAGGGTGACCGATGACATGATGCTCCTAACGGGAGGCGCGCGCGGTGAGTCCGAGGCCTGCGAGGCCGACGAGCGCGACGATGAGGGACAGCGCAGACGAGGCGTTGTAGGCGCCGGCCTGCTGGAGGTTGAAGATGACCACACCAAGGGTCTGGGTGCCGGGGGCGAGGAGCAGCACCGACAGGGTGAGTTCGCGAACTGCTGTGAGCGCGACGAGCACAGCCCCGGAGAATGCGGCGGGCAGCGCCATCCGGCAGGAGATATCCCAGAGGGCGCGGAGCTTGGTGGCACCTGAGATCCGCGCGGCCTCCTCAGCGGTGGTCGGTGTCGCGGCGAGCGGCGCAGATACCGACTGCACGACGAGCGCGACGAACGATGTGAGGTACGCGCAGAGAATGATCCACGGAGTGTTGTACAGGCCGATGCGTGGGGCGATGACGAGCCAGGCGACCGCGATGACGAGCCCGGGGATCGCCTGCGGCAGCAGTGAGAGCCCGAGCAGCGCGCGGTTGCCGCGTGCACGGGTGCGAGTGACGACGGTGCCGACGGCGAGGCCGAGCACGCCGCAGATCAGCGCGGCCATGCCCGCGAGCCACAGCGAGTTCGTGACGCCGCTGAGCGTGCCGGGGGAGGAGAGCGCGCGTTCGAAGCTCGCGAGCGTGATGGTCTCGAGGGACAGCGGGACACCGGGTGCCGGAAGCAGTGCCTGCACGGTGAGCGTGAGGAGCGGCAGGATCGTGACGGCCACGATAACGACGGCCGCGATGATGCCAACGGGCAGCCGGGCCGGGCCGAGCGGGAGCCGGGCGGGAGCCGCGGACTGTGCGTCGAGCTCGACGCGAGTGCGCGAGCGGAACAGGTCGACGACGACTCCGAGTAGCGCGACCACGAGCAACAGGAACCCGATTGCGGCGACGACGGCGAGCGGATCCTCAACCGTGCCGGACTGCAGATACCGGTACACGAGCGTCGACAGGGTGACGTAGCGGCCGGGCAGGCCGACGATCGACGGGATGCCGAAGTCAGCGAGGTTCGCGACGGCGATGAGCATGAACGATGAGAGCATCGCCGGGCGCAGCAGCGGCAGCGTGACCTCGCAGAGCGCGCGCGGGGCGGAGGAGCCCGCGATTCTCGCGGCCTGTTCGAGGTCCGCGGGGACCCGGCGGAGAGCGGCCGTGACGATCATCATCGCGATCGGGAAGCTATGGATGGTGAGCAGGAACACGACGCCTGCCCCACCGTAGAGATTCCAGAGGGGGCCGCCGAAGCGTGCTGCCCAGAACTGGTTCAGCCCGGAGCTCGGCCCGAGGAGGCTGAGCCAGGCGATCGCGCCCACGAACGGCGGCATGAGCATTGGGCTGAGCGCGAGCAGCCGCAGGGTGCGGCGGAACGGAATGTCGGTGCGCTCGAGCAGGATCGCGAAGAGCGTTCCGATGGCGACGGCGAGCGCGCCCGAGAGGGTTGCCGAGACGAGCGAGTTCACGGCGGCGACGCGCACGTCTGGGGAGGTGAGCTCCGACCAGCCGCCGCCCGTGGCCGCGAGCACCACGATCGTGCCGATGGGGAGCAGCACGAGCGCGGAGACCGCGAGCCACAGCCCGGCGCGGGCGAAGGCGAAGCCGTCGAGCCTCACCCGTGCCGGCGCGAGCCTGCGGGGACGGCCGTGACCGGCCGCCCCCGCAGGTGACACGGCAAGCGCGTTACTGGAAGAGGCCATTGAAGGTTGCAACGGCGTCGGCCTGCGTCGACCGGATCTTGTCCAGCTCGGGCGACAGCAGCGCGAGATCCTTGACCTCAGGTGCGCCCTTGGGGGCAGCGACGTCCGAGCGGATCGGGAGGTACGACTGCGACACCGCGATCTCCTGGCCCTGCTTCGAGATGAGGAAGTCGACGAACAGCTTCGCTGCCTCGGGCTCTTCGGTGTTCGCGAAGATCCCGACCGGCTGCGTGACGTATGGAACGCCCTCGCTCGGGTACACGGCCGCGATCGGTGAGCCCGCAGCCTCGAGGTCGCGCACGAGCGAGTCGACGACGATGCCAACGGGGCTGCTGCCATCGGCAACCGCCTGCGATACCGGGCCGTTGCTGTCGACGACGAGGGGCTCGTTCTTCGCGAGGGCCTCAAGCCACGGCTTGCCGAGCTGTGCCTCGTCGAGCCAGACGGCTGCGTTGTACGCCGCTGCGCCCGAGACGTCGGGGTTCGGCATGGCGATCTTGCCCGCGTATGCGGGGTCGGTGAGATCCTGCCACGACGTCGGCGCGTCGGTGATGACATTCGTGTTCACCGCGATCACGGTGGGCAGCATGCGCGTTCCCACGTAGAAGTTCTCGGGGTCGAGCAGCTCGGGAAGGATGGCCTCGGCCTCGGGCGAAGCATACTCAAGCAGCAGGTCGCGAGCCGCGTAATCCTCGAACGTGCCCGCGTCTGCGGCGAGGAGCAGGTCTGCGCCAACGGCTCCGGCCTTTTCTTCGGCCGCGATGCGCGCGGTGAGGTCGCCGGTTCCCGCACGGAAGACCTCGACCGAGATCTCTGGCTGCTCCTCGGAGAACGCCGCAACAATCGCGTCGATCTTTTCCTGCGGCTCAGAGGTGTAGAGGGTCAGGCTCGCAGCCTCGGCTGGCGATTTCGCCGCCGGTGTCTCGGAGCTTGACGAATCGGTTGCTGCGGAGCATCCGGTGAGCGCGATGGCGCCGAGGGTGACTGCTGCGATGGCACCGAGGGTGTGCTTACGAATCATGGTGGTGTTACTGGCTTTCTGTCGAGTGAAGCGTGGTGGTGAGCGGAGAAACATAGGGGACAAGGGAAGGAGTAGGTCGTGAGCGCACGGGCTCGTTGAAGAGCGGTTCGTGGGCGGAGAGTGAGACCTCGGCCGCGCTTACGCCGAGGCTCGTGAACTGCACGAGCGAGAACGCGGGGGCGTCGTGGCCCGCTACGTGATCCGGGCCGGCATCCATCACCTGGTGGTACGCGAGCGAGGGCCCGACGAGCACTGGGATGCCAGCGGCCGTTGCCGCCAGCGAGTGATGGAAGTGGCCCGCGAGCACGGCTCGCGTATCGCTGCCCGAGAGCACTGCGAGGAACTGCTCGGCGTCGGCAAGGCCCTGCCGGCTGAGCGTCGGAAGCGGCGAACCCAGGGGTGCGTGGTGCAGCGCGACGATGGTGCCGGTTGGTGCCGGCTCCGCGAGTACGTCAGCGAGCCAGTCGAGCTGGTCGCCGCCGAGAGCGCCGGTGCGCGAGTCGAGCCTGATGATCCGCATGCCGTCAACGAGCGACACCCCGCGGTGGCTTGTCTCATGGCCGGGAAGCACCCGGGAAGCGATTGGATCGTCGTGGTTGCCGAGCACTGTGAGCACGGGAGCCGCGACTGCCTCAGACAGCGCGCGGCACGCCGCGGCAACGGCGGGGTACGCGCCTGGGTTGCCGCGCTGGACGAGGTCGCCCGTGATGATCACCGCTTCGGGCGTGATTCCTGTCGCACGCGCGTACTCGCCCACCCGTTCGAGTCGCTCGAGCCCGTCGACTGCCCCGTAGAGGCTGCAGTCGTCCGTGGCGTGGACGTCGCTCACGTGCAACACCGTGAAGCGGCCGCTCTCGCGGCTCACGAGGAGACCACCTGGGCGCCGGCTCGTGCGCGCAGCGCCGCGAGCTGTGAGGACTCAACCCCGTGCGCGAGGAGGTACTCGGCTGCGCCGCCCCACGCGTCGAGCGCAGCGATCGCGGTCTCGAGCGCTTCGCCAGGGCTGTCGAGGTGCAGCCGTTCAGCGGCGGCACGCTCGGCACCGGAGACCTGGAGCGCGTCGAGCTGGGCAGCAACGAGCCCGCGCCGCGCCGGTCGCACGGTCTCGCCCGAGCGGGTGTAGTCGTCGACAACCTCCGGGCGGGATTCACCCGCGGCGAGCCGGGCGAGCGCGACGACGAGCCCCGTGCGATCCTTCCCCGCCGCGCAGTGCACGAGGCAGACGCCGGGGTGATCGGCAATGGTCGCGACCGCCTCGGCGAGGGCGGCCCCGCGCCGCTGGATCAGCCCAAGGTAGATGTCTTCGAGCGACCCGGCAGCCGGCGGCGTTTCGCCGTAGAGCGGTACCGAAACGACCGGCAGCAGGTGCAATCGCTCGCCGTGTTCGGCGGTCTCGCGCAGATCGAGAATGAGGTCAACGCCAGCCGCTCGCAGGATCGCCTCGTCGTTCGGCGTAATGGCGTCGGGCGCAGCTGAGCGCACGAGCCACGGCTCTGCCTCTGCCCCGACTCCGCGTGCGTTGTAGCTGCCCTGTAGTGCGATGGTGTTCACGCCTGGCCCCTCCGGTGAATCTCGGTGTCGTGCGCTGTTTCGTGTGGTTTCATCGGCGATGAAACGCGCTTCACGAATCACTATCCTGGGCCGGGGTAGCGGGCGCGTGAACGAAGCATCAACCCTGCGTGAAGCTCAGGCGTGCATGCGGGGAGTGCCCGAGCGGCGCTGGTTGCGGGAGGCGGCGCGGCTGCCGGGGGTGCGACTGCCGGGGGCGCGGCTGGCGGGGTGCGGTGCCTGGGTGCGGTGCCGGGGGCGCGGCTGCCGGCGCTTGGACGCCGGGGCGCGGATGCGCCGCGGCTAGTTGGGGGCGTCAGCGAGGGCGCCTGCGACAACCTCGCGCATGCCGCCGCTGCGGCGGGGGATCTCGAGCGCGCTGAACGACTCGAGGAGCGCCTGCAGTGCAACGGAGTGGTTGATGCGGGCAAAGAACGGGTCGACAGCGTGCTGCTGGCCGACCGCCCCGGTCGAAATCACGACGTCGGCGAGCTCGGGGATGGGGGCTCGTGCATAGCTGCAGAGCGCGATGATGGCGGCTCCGCCGTGCTGCGCCGTGCGGACGGCGGCGAGCGTGTGGGTGTTTGCGCCGGAGTGGCTGAGGGCGAGGCAAACATCGCCGGGGCCTAGGGTGTGCGCGGTGAACTGCTGCGCGAGAATGTCGAGGGGAGCTTCAACAGGCCGGCCGCTCGTAGCGAAACGCATCGCCGCATCCTGCAGTGGTGGTGCCGAGAAGCCGTTGGCTGCAAACATCACCCGGCTGGCACCTGCGATCAGGCCCGCCGCCCGTTTCACGGCCTCCCTGTCCACCGCCCGTTCGCCGAGCTGGAGCGCCTCGCGCGCGCTCGCGAACACGTTGGCGACTCGGTCGCCCTGCTCGGGTTCGGTCGGGGCGTCTTGACGCGCAAGCTCGATGCGCAGGTGCTGGTAGCCGCGGAAGCCGAGGCGTTTGCACGCGCGAATGACCGTTGCCGGTGAGGTGCCTGCCGCCGTTGCGAGCTCCAAGGTAGACCAGTAGGGAATCTCCTCCGGTCGTTCCAAGATCACCCGAGCGACCGCCCCCTCCCCGTGGCCAAGGCCGGGGGCGTATGCCCGCACGAGCGCAAGCGCTGTGCTGCTTGCCCCAGTGGGCGAAGCATCCTGTCCCTGGGAGGTAGGCGCGGCCGTGGGAGACATACCTGCCACTGTATGTGGGTCGACGGCGCGGGAACGGCGTGGACGCTAACGCTTCGCCAGCTGTTCACCCGGTGGCCAGGTGCCGGGCTGATGCGTGGCGGCCACGCGCACCTGCCCCCGCATGCGCCCCTTTACAGCGAAACGCTCTGAGATTACCCTTAGGAAAACCATTGGGGTAACTAAGGGAAGCGATGGCGCTCACCTACGATCGAGTGAACGTGCGTGTCATCGCGGCTGAGGGGGCCGGACATGATGCGACACAAATTCTCCAAACTGCTACTCGGCATCGGGCTCGCCGGCGTACTCGTGGCGGCCCCAGCGGTGAATCCCGCGAGTGCGGCAGGCCCCGGGCCCGCGCCCGACTCCGGGCCGGTAATCGGCGGCACGCGCGTTGAGCTCCCGGCGCTTCCGGAGGAGGCCTACGTCGCTGCAACCACGGGCTATCAGCATTCCGTTGCTCTGGGCACGAGCGGAACGGCGTACGCGTGGGGTCTGAACGCGAACGGCCGACTGGGGAACGGTACGACCGCCGGCGAAACGTCTCCCGTGCCGGTCAGCATGCCGGAGGGCGTGAAGTTCGCCAAGATCGACGCTGGGTCACGCCACTCGCTTGCGATAGCGGCCGACGGCAGCGCATGGTCATGGGGTGCAGGGTTTAACGGGCAGCTCGGCACCGGCAGCAGAGAGGACAGCCCCATCCCCCAGCGAGTGTCGGCACCCGACGGGACGACGTTTGCAGCGGTGTCGGCGGGGTCCGTGGTTTCCCTGGGGCTTGCCAGCGACGGAACGCTGTACTCTTGGGGATCCAACGCGGACGGCCAACTCGGCGTCGGAATTCCCAATGAGGATCTCCACGGCAGCTTGGCCCCGATGAAGGTGGCAGCACCTGCGGGCGCAACATTCACGCAGATCTCGGCGGGGTTCTCGCACTCGCTGGCCCTCAGCTCTGACGGGAAAGTCTACGCCTGGGGCGGGAACGGGTATGGGCAGCTTGGCCTCGGCGACACTGCTCACCGAGACGCACCGACCCCGGTGGGCGTCCCTGACGACGTGAGGTTTGCTGAGGTCTCGGCGGGGCTGCTGCACTCGTTGGCGGTGACTGACGACGGGCGCATGTTCAGCTGGGGGAGCAATGCCGACGGCCAGCTCGGGCTGCTCACGCAGCCACTGCAGGAGCTCTCGCCAGTGGTGGCCGACGGAGCAACTGCGGCAGTCTCGACGCAGGTGCGGGCGAGCAACACCTTCTCGCTTGCGTTTTCCCCAGGCGGGGGAGCCTACGCGTGGGGGACCAACGCAGACGGGCTCGAAGGATCACCGGGCGTGACCAATTCGCCCGCCGCGCTCCCTGTGCTGCTCCCAGACGGAGTGCTGCCGCTTGACGTGCGCACCGATCAGGGGTTCTCACTCGTGCTCGGCGACGACGAAAACGTGTACTCCTGGGGGCGGAACGCCGACGGACAGCTCGGAGCCGGGAGCACTGAGGCGAGCCCGACACTGCAGCCAGTTCCGCGCCCGGTTGTTGAGGTCGCTCAGGTGACCTTCGGCGGCCTCCCGGGAAGCGCGCTGGAAACCGCGGGAGACGGCACGCTCTCAGTGCTCACCCCGGCGCACGCGGCAGGACCAGTCGACGTCGCCGTCGAGTGGAGCATTGCGGGCATTCCCCAGCCCCCGATCGTCTACGCGCAGGGCTTCACTTATGTTCCGGAAGCAACCGCGCCGACGATCTCCGATCCCGCCCCGCAGAGCGTCGTGGCCGGTGCGACGGCAACATTCTCGGTGACCGCAACGGGCACGCCCACGCCCGCGGTGGTCTGGGAGGTTTCGCACGACGGTGGGAAGACCTGGGAAGCCGCTACGGCATCTGCTGGCATGACACCGGGCACCGACGGGCTCACGCTCAGCGTCGCCACGACCGCGGATCACGACGGGCTCCTCTTCCGCGCGACCGCGACGAATGAGGCAGGAACAGTGGTGTCGGGCACCGCGCTGCTGAGTGTCACCGAACCCGCTGGCCCAGACCCGGATCCGGGCGAGGGCGAGAAGCCCGGCCCGGGCGCGGGCGGCGGCGGGACCGGGCCGGGGGCCCCAGGGCTCGCGGCGTCGGGATCGCCAGCTGGGGGTTCTGTGCTGGGATTCGGCGCTGTGCTCCTCGGGCTCGGCGCGATGCTTGCGGCGTGGGGTGCCTTCGCCGCGCGGGCGGCGAAGCGGCGGGGCTGATCCCCCGGATCGACGGGATCACGAGCGGTGGCAACTGCGGTTGCCGCCGCACGTGGTTGTGCGGGGCTGCCTGGTTCGCGGGGCCGCCCCTCCCATCCTCACCTCCCCGATGTATTCAGACCGACCCTTGCGAGCCCCGAAATGGGGTCGGAATGGATTACACGGGGGTGTGGGGTGTGGGGTGCGGGATGTGGGGGTTTGGAGGCTCGGGGGTGGGGGATTCGCGTGGGGCAGCATCGTGGCCGATCGATCGGGTGCGCACCCTCGACGCCGCAGAGCCCATGTGAATTCGCAACTGCGCTAGACATTTGAGTTAGTGACCGCTAACCTTTCGGTACGGCCGGGCGGCGCGAGCCTCCCGGGAACGCACCGAAAGGGGAGCGTCGATGGAGACCCTCACAAGCCAGGCGAGGCCAGCGAGCGCGGAGTATCGCGCGAACGAGGCCGCGCACCTCGCCGCCGTCGCCGACATGCGTACGCGCCTCGCCGAGATTTCGCTCGGTGGCAGCGAAGCGTCGCGCGAGCGCCACGTGGGCCGCGGCAAGCTGCTGCCGCGCGAGCGCGTCGAGCGCCTCGTGGATCGCGGCAGCCCGCTGCTCGAGGTCGGCGCGTTCGCGGCCGACGGAGTCTACGACGACGACATTCCCGCTGCGGGTCTCATCACGGCCGTGGGCGAGATCCACGGCCGCAAGGTCATGATTATCGCGAACGATGCGACGGTGAAGGGCGGCACCTACATGCCGCTCACCGTGAAAAAGCACCTCCGCGCACAGGAGATCGCGGCCGAGAACGAGCTGCCGTGCGTGAGTCTCGTGGACTCGGGCGGCGCGTTCCTCCCGCTGCAGGACGACGTCTTCCCCGACCGCGAGCACTTCGGCCGGATCTTCTACAACCAGGCACGCATGTCGGCCCGCGGCATCGCGCAGATCGCCGCGGTGATGGGGTCGAGCACCGCCGGCGGCGCGTACGTCCCGGCGATGAGCGACGAGGTCGTCATCGTGCGCGAGCAGGGCACGATCTTCCTGGGCGGCCCGCCGCTCGTGAAGGCCGCGACCGGTGAGGTCGTGAGCGCCGAGGAGCTCGGCGGCGGCGTCACGCACACCCGCGACTCCGGCGTCGCCGACCACCTCGCGGAGAACGACGAGCACGCGCTCGAGATCGTGCGCGACATCATCGCGCAGCTCCCCGCGCCCGGTCCCCGCGCCTGGGAGGTCGAGGCCTCGGAGGATCCCGCGGTCGACCCGAGCCAGCTCTACGGCGTTGTCCCGCCCGAGCCGCAGCAGCCGTACGATGCGCGCGAAATCATCTCCCGCATCGTCGACGGCAGCCGATTCCACGAGTTTAAGCGTGACTTCGGTTCGACGCTCGTGACGGGCTTCGCGCGGATCGAGGGGCACCCGGTCGGGATCATCGCGAATAACGGCGTGCTGTTTGCCGAGTCCGCGCAGAAGGGTGCGCACTTCGTGCAGCTGTGCGACACCCGCAAGATCCCCCTCGTGTTCCTGCAAAACCTCTCGGGGTTCATGGTGGGCCGCGAGTACGAGCGCGGCGGCATCGCCAAGCACGGAGCAAAGATGGTGACGGCGGTCGCGTGTGCGCGGGTGCCGAAGCTCACCGTCATCGTCGGCGGATCCTTCGGCGCGGGCAACTACGCGATGAGCGGCCGCGCGTATTCCCCGCGGTTCCTCTGGATGTGGCCGACGTCGAAGATCGGCGTGATGGGCGGGCCACAGGCGGCGTCCGTGCTTGCGACCGTGAAGCGCGATCAGATCGAGGCGAAGGGCGGCACGTGGAGCGCCGAGGAGGAGGCCGAGTTCTCGCGGCCCACGCTCGAGCGCTTCGCCACGCAGAGTGATGCGCGGTACGCGAGTGCGCGGCTGTGGGACGACGGGATCATCGATCCGCTCGTCACCCGCGGGGTGCTCGGCCTCGCGCTCGACACTGTTTCGCGGGCGCCGCTCGCGGAGACCGGCTATGGAATCTTTCGGATGTGATGGCAATGTTCTCTTCAGTACTTATTGCAAACCGCGGCGAGATCGCCTGCAGGATTATCAAGACGCTGCGCGAGCTAGGCGTCCGCTCGGTCGCGGTCTTCAGCGCCGCCGACGCGGACGCGCCGCACGTCAGGCTCGCTGACACGGCCGTCGCGCTCGACGGCACCGAACCCGGGTCTGCCGGCGGCTACCTCAGCGTGCGGCAGATCATCGCCGCAGCGCAGGCGACCGGTGCCGAGGCGATCCACCCCGGCTACGGCTTCCTCTCCGAGCAGCCAGCGCTCGCGCTTGCCTGCGCCGCAGCGGGCATCGTGTTCGTCGGGCCCAGCGTCGAGGCCCTCGAGGTCATGGGTGACAAGATCCGCGCCCGCGAGCGGGTGTCGGTGCGCGGCGTGCCGGTCGTGCCCGGTGTCTCGGAACCCGGGCTCGATAACGACGAGCTCGTCGCCCGATCCGCGAGGCTCACGTTCCCCGTGCTCGTGAAGCCGGCCGCGGGCGGCGGCGGCAAGGGAATGCACGCGGTCGACCGCGCGGAGGATCTGCCCGCAGCCCTCGAAACCGCCAGGCGAGAGGCGAAGGCGTCGTTCGGCGACGACACGCTGTTTCTCGAGCGGCTCATCGCCAGGCCCCGCCACATCGAGGTGCAGGTCGTCGCCGACAGCCACGGCACCGTGATCCACCTCGGCGAGCGCGAGTGCTCGCTGCAGCGGCGGCACCAGAAGGTCATCGAGGAGGCCCCGGCGCCGAACCTCACCGACGAGCTGCGTGCCAGGCTCGCTGACGCCGCGGTCGAGACGGCGCGCAGCGTCGACTACCTGGGCGTCGGCACGGTCGAGTTCATCGTCTCTGCCGACGACCCCGAAGAGTTCGCGTTCATGGAGATGAACACCAGGCTCCAGGTTGAGCACCCCGTCACCGAGGAAGTCACGGGTGTGGATCTCGTCGCCGCCCAGCTGCGCATCGCAGCGGGCGAACCGCTCGGTCTCACACAGGACGACGTGCAGATCACCGGCCACTCGATCGAGGCGCGCATTTATGCGGAGGATCCGCGAGCCGGCTTCCTCCCCACCGGCGGCGTCCTCGAATCGGTCTCGTTGCCCTCGGGCACGGGGATCCGCGTCGACGCCGCGCTCACCGAGGGCGCGCGCATCAGCTCGGACTACGATCCGATGCTCGCGAAGGTCATCACCTGGGCGAGCGACCGCGCCGGAGCGATCCGGCTCTTGCAGGGCGCGCTCGCGGAAACCGTGACGCTCGGCGTCGACACGAATGTTGAGTTTCTTCGGCTGCTGCTCGACGACCCCGACGTGCGTGCGGGGCTGCTCGACACTGCCCTCATCGAGCGCGTCGCCGGGGAACTCGCGTTCCGCGATGCCGATGATGACGCCTTCGCGGCGGCCGCCCTCGTGCTGCATGCGCGCGAGGTCGCAGGCCGCGCGCCCGGAGCCGCGGGCCTCGGCTGGCGCGTCGGCGAGCACGCTGCGGCGCGCTTCCGGCTCCGTGTCGCGGGGGCAGCCGATACGACGCGCACCGTGTTCGTCGCGGGCGCGCCCGGTGCCGCGCGGGTGCGGATCGAGGACGGCGAGTGGCGCGCGGGGAGCGTTCGGCTCGACGGTGCTCGTGCTGCGGGCGTTGGATCCGCTGCCGCCGGATCCGGTGCCGCGGGATCCGCTGCCGGTGGGCCGGGATCCGCCGCCGGCACCGCCCAGGTGCACCTCGACGGCCGGAGCGCGCGCGTGCACTTCGCGTTCGATCCGCGGGCTGTGAGCGCGCGGCCCGGCAGCATCGACGGGGCGCTGCGCCTCGCAAGCGACGGCGCCGCATGGCGCTTCGAAGACGTCGTGCTTGAGCGGGTCGCGCGGAGCGACGCCGCTGCACCCGAGCTGCTGTCGCCGATGCCCGGTGCGGTCGTTGCGATCCACGCGGAGGACGGCGCGATCGTTGCCGCGGGCCAGCCCGTGCTCAGCGTCGAAGCGATGAAGATGGAACACGTGCTGCGCGCGCCCGTGGACGGCACTCTCGTACTGCGCGTCGCGGCCGGCCAACAGGTGGGCGCGAACGAGGTGCTCGCAGAGGTGTTGCCGGTGGCGGAGGCTGAGGGCGGTGCCGGAGCTAGCGCCGGCGCGAACTCCGGTGCGGGCTCCGAGGAACGGGAACTACAATCGGCCGAAACGGCCAAGGAAGGTGCGGGACGATGAGCGGACGCAGATTCGAGCAGCGCGGGCGGTACTTCGAGGAGTTCGAAGAGGGTGATGTGTTCGTTCACGCCCCGGCTCGCACGGTGACCGAGGCTGACAACGTGTTGTTCACGACGATGACGATGAACCCGCAGTCGCTCCACCTCGACGCCGAGTGGGCCGCCGATACCGAGTTCGGCGAGCGGCTCGTGAACAGCATGTTCACGCTGTCAACGATGGTCGGCCTGTCAGTCGCTCAGCTCACACAGGGCACCATCGTCGCGAACCTCGGGATGACCGATATCCGCTTCCCCTCCCCGATGCGCGCGGGCGACACCATGACCGCCGAGACGCTCATCGTCGGCAAGCGCCTCTCACAGTCGCGCCCCGGCCAGGGCGTTGTCGAGTTCGAGCACACCGCGCGCGACCAGCACGGCAACGTCGTCGCGATCGCGCGCCGCTCGACCCTCATGCTCTGCCGCCCTGACGGGGCGTCCGGGCTCGGGGGGCCGGAGGATCCAGAACCCGCAGCAGGCGGTGCCGCATGATCGCCGGGCCCGCCCTGCTGTTCTGCCCGGGCGACCGCCCCGACCGCTACAGCAAGGCGGCCGAGCGCGCGGACACCGTGATCATTGACCTCGAAGACGCTGTCGCGCCGGCGGATAAGCCCGCCGCGCGTGCGGCGCTCATCGCGACCCCGCTCGACCCCGAGCGAGTCATCGTGCGGGTGAACCCGAGCGGCTCCGAGTTCCACGCCGCCGACTTGGAGGCGCTCGCGCAGACCGCGTACCGCACGGTCATGCTGCCGAAGGCCGAAACCCCCGGCGATCTCGACGGCCTCGACGGGTACGACGTGATCGCGCTGTGTGAGACGCCCGTCGGTGTCCGCGACGTCGACGCGCTTGCCGCCGAGCCGCGCGTGACCGCCCTCACCTGGGGTGCGGAAGACCTCGTGGCCGCGATCGGTGGCTTCAGCAGTCGCACCGCCGACGGCCGCTTCGGCGAGCTCGCGCAGTATGCCCGGTCGCGGGTGCTGCTCGCCGCTGCCGCGGCAGGCAAGCCCGCCTACGACACCGTGCACACCAACCTCGCTGACGACGACGGCCTCCGTGAGGAGGCGACCGAAGCGGCAGGCTCGGGGTTTCGCGGGGCGATGTGCTTGCACCCGCGACAGGTGCCGATCCTCCGCGAGGCCTATCTGCCCGGTGCAGCGGCGATCGCGTGGGCCACGGGCGTGCTCGACACCGCAAGCGCGGCCACCAGCGGGGTGTTTGCCTACAATGGGCAGATGATCGACGAACCGCTGCTGCGCCAGGCCCGCCGCATTGCCGAGGCCGCCGGGGCCGCGGGGGCGGCGGACTGACCGATGACCGGCCAGCCGTACTCCGGGCAACCACGCACCCCCGTGGTGCCGCGGCGCTCGGCGTCGCTGCTGTTGGTGCGCGACGATCCACTGCGGGTGCTCATGCTGCGTCGCGGCAGCTCGCGTGGCGCCTTCCCCTCTGCCCTCGTGTTTCCTGGTGGGGTGCTTGAGCAAGCGGATTGGGAGTGGCCCGGGACTGAAAACCTCGTCCCCGCAACCGAGGAAGCCGCGCTGAAGGTGACAGCGGTTCGCGAAACATGGGAAGAGGTCGGCGTGCTCCTCGCCCGCGACCGGGGCGGCCGACTCCTCCCGGAAAGCGCTGTTCCCACCCCCGCTGCGGCCGGCGAGGCGGGTCTCGCCGGGGTGCTTGCGCGGGCGGGTGCGCAGCTCGCCGCCGAAGAGATTGTGCCGTTTGGGCGGTGGATCACGCCAGAGGGCGGGCGGCGCCGCTTCGACACTGATTTCTTTGTAGCACGCGCCCCGGAGGAGCAGGAGCCCACTGCCGATGGCGTGGAGGCGGTGGCGATTCGCTGGGTTCGGCCCGACGAGGTCGCGGAGCTTACGAGCGAGATGCTGCTGCTCCCCACGCTCATGAACCTCAAACGGCTGGGCGAACACGGAACCGTGGACGAGGTGCTCGCCGCGGCCCCGAGTTTTCCCCGGGTCCCGGTGCAGCCGACCATTGGCTTCGCTGACGATGGCGCGCCCGTGGTGCGGATCCCCGCCGAGGCGGGCTACGGTCTCACCGAGTTCCGCCCAAAGGACGCGGGCCACCACGAACTCGAGGGTTAGCGGCGGCCTCCGCTCGGCCTCCGCTCGGCTTTCGCTCGGCCCGCGCCCGGCTTTCGCTCGGCCCGCGGCGCCCCTTGCGCCCGCCCTGCCGCCCTTGCGCTCGTCCTCACTGCCCCTATTTTTCTATTCCGAGCCCTGCGCCGCCCGCATAAGGCTCACCTAGGAAAAATAGGGTCGGAATGGATGCGCGGGCAGCAGCCTGGACACCCGCGCCGCAGTGACCCGCGCCGCAGCTACTTCGCCGCGAGCAGGTTGCTGAGCGCCATCTCGGCGAGGATGCTGCGCACTCGCGTGGGCGAGGCGAGCGAGCCGCTGTACGGGGTCGAGTTCAGCAGGCCGAAGACCGCGTGGAGTCGCACGGTGAGATCAGCGCGGCTGGCGTCGGGCATGAGTCGCTCGGCAACCTCAACCCAGCCATTGACGTAGCGGCGCTGCAGGCTGCGGACCTGATGGCGAGGCTCGTCGGGGAGATTCCCCAGCTCTCGTTCCTGCGCCAGGATCACGTTGCGTTCGTTCGTGGCGAAGTCGAGGTGGAAGTCGACGAGGCGGTGGAGGGTCTCTTCATCGCCGAGTTCCTCATCGATGATTGCCTCGTACCCTGCGAGCAGCCGCTCGCTCGCACCAACGAGCAACTGGGTGAGAATATCCTCTTTGCTCGAGAAGTGCCGGTAGAGCGCTGGCCCGCTCACGCCAACCGCGGAGCCGAGGAGGTCGATCGAGACGCCGCTGAAGCCGCGTTCGGCGATCAGCGTCGCCGCGGCCTCGAGATACCGTTCGCGGCGCTGCGCCTTTGCAAGCTCCCTTGGCAATGCTGACATGTTGATCATCGTAGCCCAGCACACGCTTTTGCCGACAGTACGGGCGACTCCGGTTATTGAACGGTAACCGTTGGAGTGATCGTTCCCGATGCTACGCCACGACGAGCAGTTCGCCCACCTCGCAGTCGAGCGCCCGGCAGATCGCGGTGAGGGTCGAGAAGCGGATCGCGCGCGCACGGTCGTTCTTCAGGACCGACAGGTTCACGATGCTCACCCCGACGCGCTCGCTGAGTTCGGTGAGCGTCATGCCGCGCTCGGCGAGAAGCTCGTCGAGCCGGCAGCGGATCGCGTGCCCCTCCTCGGGTTCCGCCGGGCTCATACGAGCCCCTCGGTCTCCCGCTGGATGCGCGCGCCAACGGAGTAGGCGGTCGCGATGATGCCGAAGACAAAGATCGCGACGAAGAAGTAGACGGGGTTCGCGGAGACGCCGAAGCTGAAGTAGTCGCCCTCAGAGAGGTCGAGGAGCGCCTCTGTTGTTCCCATTTGGCCGAGGATCGGCGGGAGCATCACGCCGAAGATTGCCGCGAAGCCGGTGGTCACGATGAGGGCGGTGCTACTGCGCCCGAAGAAGACGCCGCGCAGCGCCCGCTTTCCGAGGATGAGGAGGCACACGATCACCGTCGTGATGGCGACGAAGCGCGTTGCCTGCTCGGCGATGAGGAATCCGGTTGCCGGTGCCACGAGCGCGGGCAGGTCGACGGTTGCTGCGGTCACCACCGCGGAGACGTCGCTGCCGCCCGGGCCGAGCGGGAGCTTGGCGGGGAGTTCGAAGAATGTCGGGCTGACTGTGTGCGGGCCGGGACCCAGCGTGCGCACCGTGCTCGTTACGAAGTCGATCGCGCTTGCGATGATGATGGCCGCGCCGAGCAGCATGAGGATCACGAGGGCGACGCGGTCGGCCTTGGCCGGGCGGTAGTTGGAGGGGGCGCTCATGCGTGTGGGTCCTTGTGGGGTGATGGGGCAGGTGAGTTGGGCCGGGCTGGAGAGGTGTTGGATTACACGAGCCCCTCGGTTTCGCGCTGCATCCTTGCGCCAATGGCGTAGGCGATGGTCACGATGCCGAAGGCGAAGAATCCCAGGAAGTAGGGCATCATGTCCCCGCTGCTGCCATACACGGCTGGCTTGCCGACCGAGAGCCTGCTGATGATCTCGTTCGAGGCCAGCTGCCCGAGGAAGTGGCTGATGCCATAGCCGAAGGCGGCTGCAATGCCAGCCACAGTGAGTAGAACGGTGTTCCTGCGCTGGAATATCGCGCCACGAAGCGTGTTTCTTGCGAGCAGGATCAAGCAGATGATGATGGTCGCAATGGCGAGGAATGTCAGGATCTCTTTGGCGAGGAGCAAACCAGCCTCAGCTCCCGCCAGCTGAGCCACGGTCAGGGTGCCAGCAGTGATCTCAGCTGCGACGGCATCGCCCGAACCGAGCGGCACTGCAGCCTCGAGGTTTCGCGGCGTGATGGGTGCTCGGTGCGGCCCCGGGCCCGTGATGCTGACAATGCGCATTACGAGACCTACTGCCCGCTCGACTCCGATGAGCGCGCCGATGGCCATGAGGGCCCCGAGGGCGAAGCGGTCCGCGGTCGCCGGAGCATATGGCGTAGCAGTGCTGCTGTTCTCTGTGGTGGACATGCCTTCGTCCCTTCGGGTGTGTTATCGATTATCGTTGTTATCGCTTATCGATAAACTAATGTCGGATCGCAAGGGATGTCAAGTCCGGCATTTGGGGGTGAGAGGTGGCGGGGTGGTGCCCGATCCCGCGCGTCACGCCTCTGGCGAACACGGCCCCAAGTAGCCCCCGCTGCGCGTAGCCTGGATGCATCGGCGGATCCACACTCCGTGCGAACCGTCAAGGAGGGTATAGATGTTTGAGAGATTCACTGACCGCGCTCGTCGCGTGATCGTGCTCGCCCAGGAAGAGGCGAAGCTGCTCAACCACAACTACATTGGTACTGAGCACATCCTGCTCGGCCTCATTCACGAGGGCGAGGGTGTCGCGGCGAAAGCTCTTGAGCAGCTCGACATCTCACTCGACGCTGTGCGCGCACAGGTCACCGAAATTATCGGGACCGGTCAGCAGCCTCCGTCGGGCCACATTCCGTTCACGCCGCGTGCGAAGAAAATGCTTGAGCTGAGCCTGCGCGAGTCGCTGCAGCTCGGGCACAACTACATCGGCACCGAGCACATCCTCCTCGGCCTCATCCGTGAGGGCGAGGGCGTTGCCGCTCAGGTGCTCGTGAAGCTTGGCGCCGACCTCAACCGCGTGCGCCAGGCCGTGATCCAGCTCCTCTCCGGCTACCAGGCCGGCAAGGAGAGCGCGACCGTCGGCGCCCCCGAGGCAGGCGAAGCGCCCAAGGGATCGCAGGTGCTCGACCAGTTCGGTCGCAACCTCACCCAGGCCGCCCGCGAGGGCAAGCTCGATCCCGTCATCGGGCGCGAGAAAGAGGTCGAGCGGGTCATGCAGATCCTCTCGCGCCGCTCGAAGAACAACCCCGTGCTCATCGGCGAACCCGGCGTCGGCAAGACCGCCGTCGTCGAGGGGCTCGCGCAGGCAATCATCAAGGGCGAGGTGCCCGAGACGCTGAAGGACAAGCAGGTCTACGTGCTTGACCTCTCGTCGATGATCGCCGGCAGCCGCTACCGCGGTGACTTCGAGGAGCGCCTGAAGAAGGTCACCAAGGAGATCCGCAACCGCGGCGACATCATCATCTTCATCGACGAGATCCACACACTCGTCGGCGCAGGTGCTGCCGAGGGCGCGATCGACGCCGCGAACATCCTCAAGCCGATGCTCTCGCGCGGCGAGCTGCAGACCATCGGTGCGACCACGCTCGACGAGTTCCGCAAGCACTTCGAGAAGGACGCGGCGCTTGAGCGTCGCTTCCAGTCGATCATGGTCAACGAGCCGTCGCTGCCGCACTCGATCAACATCCTCAAGGGCCTCCGCGACCGCTACGAGGCACACCACAAGGTGTCGATCACTGACGGCGCGATCGTCGCCGCCGTGAACCTCGCGGATCGCTATGTGCAGGATCGCTTCCTCCCGGACAAGGCCATCGACCTGATCGACGAGGCCGGCGCACGCCTGCGGCTGTCGATCCTCTCGAGCCCGCCCGAGCTGCGCGAATTCGACGAGAAGATCGCCGTTGTCCGCGCCGACAAGGAGCAGGCAATCGAGGCGCAGGACTTCGAGAAGGCCGCGAACAAGCGCGACGAGGAGAAGAAGCTCATCGCCGAACGCCTCCGCCTTGAAAAGCAATGGCGCGCAGGCGACGTCGCGACGAACGCCGAGGTTGATGAGGGACTCATCGCCGAGGTGCTCGCGCAGGCGACCGGAATCCCCGTCTTCAAGCTCACCGAGGAAGAGACCAGCCGTCTCCGCTTCATGGAAGATGCCCTGCACCAGCGGGTCATCGGCCAGAACGAGGCGATCTCGGCGCTCGCGAAGACGATCCGCCGCCAGCGTGCTGGCCTGAAGGATCCGAAGCGCCCCTCGGGCTCGTTCATCTTCGCCGGCCCCACGGGCGTCGGCAAGACCGAGCTCGCGAAGGCCCTCGCGGAGTTCCTGTTCGACGACGAAGACGCGCTCATCTCGCTCGACATGTCGGAGTACGGCGAGAAGCACACCGTGTCCCGCCTGTTCGGTGCCCCTCCCGGGTTCGTCGGCTTCGAAGAGGGCGGTCAGCTCACCGAGAAGGTGCGCCGCAAGCCGTTCTCCGTCGTGCTCTTCGACGAGATCGAGAAGGCGCACCCCGACATCTTCAACTCGCTGTTGCAGGTGCTCGAGGAGGGTCGTCTCACCGACGGCCAGGGCCGCGTTGTTGACTTCAAGAACACCGTCATCATCATGACCACGAACCTCGGTTCCTCGGCAATTGCCGGCGGCCCGGTCGGGTTCCAGCTCGAGGGCGACTCGCAGGTCGGCTACGAGACGATGAAGGGCAAGGTCAACGAGGAGCTGAAGAAGCACTTCAAGCCCGAGTTCCTGAACCGTGTCGATGACACCATCGTGTTCCCGCAGCTCTCGAAGCCCGAGCTGCTGCAGATCGTCGATCTCTTCGTGAAGCAGCTCAAGGATCGTCTCCTTGACCGCGACATGTACATCGAGGTCTCGCAGTCGGCGCGCGAGCGTCTCTCCGAGATCGGGTACGACCCAACGCTCGGTGCGCGTCCGCTGCGCCGTGCGATCCAGCGCGAGATCGAGGACAGGCTCTCCGAGCAGATCCTCGGTGCGGAGCTGCTCGCAGGCGACACCGTGATGGTGGATCTCGAAGAGGGCAAGTTCACCTTCGAGACGAAGCGCGACACTGAGAAGTCGCACGGCGAGGCCTCGGCCGCCGCCGCTGCAGCTGCCGCCTCGACCGGGATCACCCCGGGCCAGGGCGAGTAGCGCTCAGCAACACCAGCTTTACCCTTCACTCACAGGGGCCCGGCATTGCGCCGGGCCCCTGTGGCGTTTGCGGGAGGTGTCGGAGCGCCCCAGGCTCGGCGCGGTCGGGCCCTTCGTGCTTGCGGGTGTGTGCCCGGTGTCTCTGGCTCCCTCCGCATCCTCTCTGCCCCGATTAATTCAGACCGACCCTTGCGAGGGGCGAAAACGGGTCGGAATGGATTAATCGGGGGTGTCGCGATCTGGGTGCGGCGGGAACCGGGGTGTTGTGGGAGGGAAAGGCTGCCGCGGGCGTCACGGGCATTTGCTGATTGCTCAGGTGTGCGCCCACGAATGCGAAGACCGTGTTATCGTTTATCAATCGATCGAATAACGATAGGAGTGGTCATGGGTGTACTGACGCGAGTAAGCACAAAAGTAGCGCTGACCCTGCTCTTTCTCTTCACGGTGTTCGCGACGGCCGTATTGCTTCCACTCACCCTCGGCGAGATCTCGGCGGCATTCCCAGAGGTGTCCTACCTCGTCACGCCCGGCTTTGTTGGAGCTGCGCTGATCGCGCTCTGCGGTCTCGCGATGATCGTGATCACGTGGGTGCTCACCTCGATGACACGCGACGACCGAATTTTCACCCCGCGAGCACTTCGCCTGGTCACAGCTCTTACCGTCCTACCGTTTGCGATCGTCGTGCTCCTCGCGGTCGCGATGAGTGTGCTGACCGCGCTCGAGCTCACCCCGCTCGGCGTGATGGCCGCGATGCTCGGGGCGCTCACAATCGCGCTCGTTGTTAGCCTCGTGCTCGTCACTATGCGTGCGCTCCTCGTCCGCGCAGCGACGCTGCACGCGGAGCTCTTGGAGGTCGTCTGATGGCGATCAGAGTGAACATCGACAAGCAGCTCGCCGAGCGCGGCCTGACCGTCGCAGAGTTTGCGGCGGCCGTCGGCATCACCCCAGCGAACGTTGCTGTGCTTAAGAACGGCCGTGCCCGCGCGATCCGTTTCACCACGCTCGATGCGATATGCCGCGTGCTCGACTGCCAGCCCGCGGACGTGCTGTCGTATGTGCCGGACGCGGGCAGACCGACGGACTCCGGCGGAGCCGCTGCCGGGGGTTAATTGGCCGGAGCCGCCGCCGGGGGTTAGTCGGTCGGTGCCGCCGCCGGGGGTTAGTCGGTCGGTGCCGCAGCTGCGGCCTGCGCTGCCGAGTTCACCGAGACTCTCTCAAACGTGAGCAGCCGATCCTTGACCGCCTCTCCGAAGAGATACCCGCCGAGCCCTCCGTTGGCGCGGACGATGCGGTGACACGGAACGATGAGCGCGATGAGGTTGTTCGCGCAGCCCGAGGCCGCTGCGCGAACAGCCGCAGGCCTGCCAGCCAGCGCAGCGAGCTCGGAGTAAGTGACCGTCTGGCCCGCGGGCACGCGCCTCAGCGCCCGCCAGACCTCGCCCCGAAACGGGGTCTCGCGCTGGGACACGTCGAGCCCGTCGAGCGCTCCGGTGTTCCCGACGGCGTATGCGCGAAGCGCCGCGGGGATAGCCCCTGCCGCGGTTGCCTCGGTCGCAAGACCACGCGCGGCGAGCGCGGGATCGCTCGCGCTGAGCCGCTTCCAGAGCGCGTCGGAGCACCGGGATCCGTCGACGGCTCGAGCTGCGCTGGCGTCCGTGCCAGCGCCGTGTACTGCCTTCCGGAACCCTGCGGCCCGCACCACCCCGTCCTCTGGCGACCACACGGTGAGGAACGGCCGGCCGACGATATCGACGGTGAAGTGTGCGAGCTGCCGTGTCATGGTGTCTCCTTAGAGCCAGTGGACGCGAGGAAGTCCGTCCAGAGAAACTGCGTCGCGTAGCCGCGGTACGGGCGCCAGGCCTCGGCGATCTGCTCCGCCTCCCGAGCACTCTCGACTCCGAGCGCCCTGCGCAGCACGAGGTCGCCCGAAGGAAACGCATCAGGGTCGCCGAGTGCACGCATCGCAATCATCTCGACGGTCCAGGGCCCGATCCCACGCAGCGCGAGCAGCTCGGCTCGCGCGGAGTCGCGATCGGCACCCGGGCCGAGGTCGAGACCGGCCGCGAGGGACTCGGCGAGCAGCCGGAGCGTCGCGGCCCGGGCACCGGTGATGCGGAGCGTCGCCTGCAGCGAATCGACGGCTTCGGCGCTGATGCGCTCGGCCGAGACTCTGCCCGAGAAGCGGGGGAGAAAGGATCCATGCTCGGCACCGGCGACCCCGGCCGACGTCGCGGGCGCACCGGGCGCACCGGGCTCGGCGAACGCCGCGACGAGCCTGCCCTGGAGCGTTCGAGCGGCGGCGAGTGAGACCTGCTGCCCGAGCACCGTCGCGAGGGCAAACTCGTGTGGGTCGCGAGCGCCGGGAAGCCTGAGCCCCGGGCGGGCGGCAACGAGCGGTGCGAGGATCGGGTCCCCGGCAAACGCGGCCGCGACCTGCCCGGGATCCGCGTCGAGGTCGAGCATACGGCGCACGAGTTGGATCGCCGGCATAGCATCAGCGAGACTCGGCAGTGTGAGCACTACTGGAATGCCCACCGAGGTGCCGGTCTGCGACGCAACGACGGGTATCTCGCGCCACGCGATTGCGACGCTCCCGGTTCCGCCGGGAACGTCGAGCGCGTGCTCGGTCGCGCCGCTTGCGCCGTGGACCACGTCGCGGCCCGGAATCGCGTGTGCGACGAGGAACGCCCGTGTCGCGATCGCGTCGAACGGTGCCCGTGTCTGGAGCCTGAGCGAGAGCCGGGGGAGCTCCGCAGAGGAGGGCACATCGCTCCCGCCTGCCCCGGCGGCTGCGCCTGCCCCGGCGGCTGCGCCTGCCACGGCGCCTGCGCCCGCGCGCACCCTCCTGCGTGCGATCTCGGAGGGCGCGAGCCCGAACTCATCCCGCATCGTGTCACCGAACTGTCTGACGCTCCCGAAGCCGGCCGCGAAGGCGACGTCTGTCAGGGAGAGCGTTGTCTGCTCGAAGAGGGCCCGCGCCGCGTGCGCTCGGCGTGTGCGTGCGAGCTGTAGCGGCGTCGCGCCGACCTCGTCCTGCAGAATGCGGCGCAGGTGCCGTTCGCTCACCGCGAGTTCTGTTGCGAGCCCTGCGACGCCAACGGTATCCACGGCACCGTCGCGGATCCGCCGCACCGCGCGGGCCACGAGGTCGCCGCGGTGATCCCAATCACGGCTTCCGGGAAGCGCGTCCGGTCGGCAGCGCTTGCACGCGCGGAAGCCCGCGGCGACGCACGCCGCGGCGCTCGGGAAGAACCGGCAGTTCTCGGGCCGCGGCTTTCGCGCCGGGCACGACGGCTTGCAGTAGATGCCCGTGCTGGTGACGCCGAGGTAGATACGGCCGTCCCATCGCGTGTCTCGGCCCGATGCGGCACGGTAGCACGCATCGAAGCTGAGGGGGAGCTGGGGCGAAGGGGAGAGCACGGCACAATTCTCCCTCGCCTCACCGGCCGCCGCACGCGGAAATCGGACGTCGTGGTGGGCGGATCCTCCGCGCGGGCGCTGCGCTGCGCCCCCACTAGACTTTGATCATGAGTTCGAGCGAGTCCAGCGCTATCAACGTCCGCCCCGCGACCACGCACGACGTCGTGAAAATCGTGGAACTCATGGAGCCCCTTGTCGCCAGGCGAATCCTGCTCGGCAAAGACATGGTCGAGCTCTACGGCGCTGTTCCCGGATTCATGGTGGCCGAGGACGCAGAGGGGCACGTCATCGGGTACGGTGCCCTCCACGTGATGTGGGAGCACCTCGGCGAGGTACGCACGCTTGGCGTATCCGAGGCGTACCTGGGCCGCGGCGTGGGCCGTGCGGTGCTTTGCGCACTCGAGGAGCGGGCGCGTGGCCTCGGCCTGCAGCAGCTGTTCTGCCTGACCTTTGAAACCGAGTTCTTCGGGCGTAACGGCTTTGAGGAGGTCGGCGAGAACACCGAGCTCGTCGCCGCCGAGGTCTACGCCGAGTTGCTGCGCTCGCACGATGAGGGCATCGCCGAGTTCCTGGATCTTGCCCGAGTGAAGCCAAATACCCTCGGCAACACCCGCATGTTGAAGCGGCTGTAGCGAAACCACGGGGTACGCTGTGGCCATGACCAGGCGTCCTCCTCAAGACCCGTCGGATGAGCACGGGACCCGGTCAGCGCTGCGCGATCCCGTCGGGCCGCAAAACCGCAGCGTGTACGTGCGCCGCCGCCTGATCGTGTTGCTCGGGTTGCTCGCGGTCGTCGCCGCGATCGTGCTGATGATTGTGCGGCCCGGTTCGAACAGTGGATCGGACCCCGCGACGAACGTCGACGTCCCGGCTGATGTCTCTGAGAAGCCAAACGGCGATGCCGCGAAGGATCCTGAGAAAGCCGGCGACCCTGTCGCCTGCGCGGTCGGGGCGCTCGAGGTGCTGGCCGTGACCGACCAGGGAACGTACGGCGACGGTGAGTTTCCGCAGCTCTCGCTGTCGGTGAAGAACACCGGCAAGGAGTCGTGCATCGCAGACCTTGGAACTGCGGGCATGAGCTTCACGGTGTCGAGCGGAACCGACGACGTGTGGCGTTCCACCGACTGCCAGGTGGATCCCGAGAGCCTCCCCGTTGTGCTGAAGGCCGGCGAGGTGCTCGAGAGCGAGCCCGTCGCATGGGATCGCACGCGCTCAAGCACCGAAACCTGCGAGATCGAGCGGGATCCGGTTGTCGCTGGCGGTGCCTCGTACCACCTCACGGTGACAGCGGGCGGCGGCGAAAGCGCAGAGACCGCCCAGTTCTTGCTGTACTGACCTGCGCTAGTCCTCGGGATCTTCCGATGCTGGGCGTAGACTCTGCCTATGACCGAGCTGCCCCAAACCCCAGAACCCACCTCCGCGAATGCTGAGCAGCCGCAGTACGCGCCTCCCGTTCAGCAGTGGCAGCAGCCGGTGCCGCCAGCGGGCTACCCGGAGCAGCCCGGCTACGCACCGCAGCCCGGCTACCACATGACGCAGGCGTTGCCCCCGATGAACGTCTTCGCCATCATCGGGTTTGTCGCGGTGTTCTTCTCCGGACTCGTCGGGGTCATCCTCGGCCACATCGCGCTCAGCCAGATCAAGCGCACCGGCGAGCGCGGCCGCGGCCTCGCACTCTCCGCCACCATCATCGGCTATGTGCGTCTCGCGGGCGAGATTCTCGGCGCGTTCTTGCTTCTGGCGATGTTTGGCGTGTTCGGGTACGCCGCGGCAAGCGGCTCGACAATGAGCTAGCCACAACTCGGTGAGCGAGCTAGCGCCCGCCGCGCTCGCTACAGCCCAGCGACCGCGCGCCCGGCGGCCCGCCCTGAGAACAGGCAGCCGCCGAGGAACGTCCCCTCGAGGGCGTTGTAGCCGTGCACCCCGCCGCCGCCGAAGCCCGCGACCTCGCCAACGGCGTACAGCCCCGGGACCGGGGTGCCGGTCGCATCAAGCGCGCGCGAGGAAAGATCGGTCTGCACCCCGCCGAGCGTCTTCCGCGTGAGCACGTGCAGTTTGATGCCGACGAGCGGGCCCGCGGAACGGTCGAGGAGCTTGTGCGGTTTCGTCGTGCGCGTGAGCTTGTCGCCGAGGTAGCGGCGCGAGTTGTGCACGCTCATCGCCTGGGCGTCTTTCGAGAAACTGTTCGAGAACTCGGCGTCGCGGGCGCGCACAACCTCCGCGACCGCCGCCGCGTCGAGCAGCGGCTCGTCGGTGAGCGCGTTCATCTTCTCCACGAGTTCCGCGACCGTGTCGGCGGTGACGAAGTCCGCGCCGCGGTCGATGAACGCCTGCACGGGACCCGGCGCGCCCCTGCCGAGCCGAGTCTTGACGAGGAGTTTCTTGTCGCGGTTCGTGAGGTCCGGGTTCTGCTCAGATCCCGACAGCGCGAACTCCTTGGCCGCCATGCGGCTCGTGACGATGAACCATGAGTGGTCGTGCTCCGCGAGATCCGGGAGCGTGCGCAGCAGTTGGAGCGTGCCCAGCGTGTCATGCCCGGGGAGGCCTGGGGCGGGGAGCCTGCGACCGAGCGCGTCGAGCCAGAGCGGGGACGGGCCGGGCAGGATCCGGATCGCGTGGCTCGGCCACACGGGGGCCCAATTTTTGATGCCCTCCGTGTAGTGCCACATACGATCCTGATTGACGAGGCGCGCACCCGCGTCAGCGGTGATATCAATCATGCGGCCGTCGACGTAGGCGGGCACTCCCGTGACCATCTCGCGGGGTGCGGTGCCGAGCCGCTCAGGCCAGTGCTTGCGCACGAGGTCGTGGTTGCCACCGATGCCGCCGCTGGCGACAATCACTGACGGCGCGCGCAGCTCGAAGTCGCCGGTCTCGCTGCGGCTCGATGAGGCACCGCGAACACCGGTGTCGGGCGCGAGCAGCGCGCCGCGCACCCCGACGACCGTGCCGTTCTCGGTGATGAGCTCGTCGACGCGGTGCCGGTGCTTGAGCTGGGTAAGGCCAGCAGCGACCGCCTCGTGTGCTGCCGCGATGAACGGCCCGACGACGCCGGTTCCCGTGCCCCACGGCACGTGAAAGCGGGGAACCGAGTTCCCGTGGCCTGTCGCAGTGAGATCGCCCCGCTCAGCCCACCCGACCATGGGGGTGAGGTCGATCCCGAGCTGCCTGATCCACTCTCGCTTGCCGCCCGCAGCCCACTCGACGTAGGCGCGGCCCCAGCGAGCGGCCCAGCCGTCTTCGGGAGTCTCGCCGTAGAACCTGTCCCACTGGGCGCTGCCCTGCCAGTCTTGCCAGGCGAGCTCGAACGAATCCTTGACGCCGAGCCTGCGCTGCTCCGGTGAGTTCACGAGGAAGAGCCCGCCGAACGACCACCAGGCTTGACCGCCGAGATCCTGCGGGCCCTCCTGATCGACGATGATCGTGCGCAGCCCCGCAACATAGGCCTCGCGAGCGGCGACCAGCCCGGAGAGACCTGCCCCTACAACAATGACATCAGCGTCCATGCCGCCATGCTACGCGCCGATGCTGCCCTCGGCGAATCTATCGACCCGCTCCTGCCCGGTGAGGGCCTGGATCTCGGTCATCATGCGCTCGGTCGCCTCGCGGCGGGCGCGGCCGGCGGGAAGCTCACCCAGATCGTCGAGACCAAACGGAGCGCCGAAGTGGATCCGCACCCGCTCGCGCTTGCCGGTGCGCGGGTCGCGAACATCGCGATTCGTGCCAAGGATCCCGACCGGCACCACCGTGGCTCCCGTCTCGAGCGCGAGCCAGGCCGCGCCGCCCTTCCCACGGTACAGCTTGCCGTCGCGCGACCTGCTGCCCTCGGGAAACACCGTAAAGACACTGCCGTCGAGGAGCACCTCGCGGCCCGCCGACAGCGCTTCCTGCGCTGCAGAGGAGGACCCGCGGTTCACGGGCACCGCACCGATTCCGTTGAAGAACCAGCGGCCGATAACACCGGAGAAGAGCGAGGACTTCGCAAGAAACTGCACCTTGCGCGGCGTGAACGACGGGATGAGTACGGTGTCGAGCATCGAAAAATGATTGCTCACGATGAGCACGGCGCCACGCTCCGGAAAATCCTCGCGCCCCGTGATGACCGGCCGGTACAGCAGCCACAGGAGGGGCTTAAGGATCGCCCTCCCCACGAAGAACACGGGGCCCGGGCGTGCGGGAGAAGGCGCAGAAGTCACCACAAGAGCTTATGGCACCCGTCGCGCCCTCGCTGCCGGGGGCGGCTTGCCCGCGCCGCGGGCGGATACCGCGCGGGCGGCCATCGTGCGGGCGGATACCGCGCGGACAGATACCGCGCAGACAAATACCGCGCGGGCGGTTATCGCGCGAGTGGCGGGTGTGGGTACTCTGGCTCGCGCTGCTGGAAGTCGAGGATCGCAGGGTTTTGGATCACGCCGTCACGAACCTCCACCGCGTGCGCGATGGTCGCGTCCGCCTCCCACGCCGCCGGGCCGCCCATCACTGCAGCGAGAAACGGCAGGAGCGCTGCACTGTTCTCCCAACTCGCGGAGTTCCAGAGGTACGACGGGCTGTGATCCACCGCGTAATAGGTGACGCCGTGCGCGAGCTCGATCGTCGGGTGCGCGAATGAGGTCGGGGTCGCCCAGCTGAATCCCATGCCCTCGTCACACGAGACGTCGACGATGAGGCTGCCCTGCCTGAACCGGTCGAGATCGCCGTCGCTGAGATAGATCACCGGCGCGCTCGGATCTTGCAGCGTGCAGTTCACCACAATGTCGCTCCTGCCCAGAAAGCTCGCGAGATCGACCCGGCCGCCCGCTCCCGAATGCTCCTCGACAAATGGGCCATCGTCAGAGTCGAAGTGCAGCATTTCTGCCGCGTGAATCGGCGAGGCAACCGCGGCGAGGTCGCGGCTCGTGAGCACGCGAATATCGGTCACGCCGCAGGCGGTGAGTGCGGTCACCGCACCGCGCGCGGTCGCCCCGAACCCGATCACTGTGGCGCTGAGTCGCCGGCCGTAGCTCCCGGTGACACCCTTGAGCTGCAGCGCGTGCAGCACGGAACTGTATCCGGCGAGTTCGTTATTGGTGTGAAACACGTGCAGCCCCGCCGCGCCGTCCGCCGCTCGATGATGCATCTCCTCGAACGCGATGAGGGTGAGCCGCCGCTCGACCGCGATCTGGGTGAGCTCGGCGTCTTGCACGCAGTGCGGCCAGCCCCAGAGCGTCTGGCCGGGCCGCATGGCCCGCAGATCCGCAAGCTGTGGCTTCGGGATCACCACGATGTCGGCGGCGCGGATCGCCGCAGCCCGGTCACGGACCGCGCCGAACTGCGCGGCGAGCTCTGCGTCCGAAACCGCGAAGCGCTCCCCGTAGCGCCCCTCGATGGTGATGCGCTCCCTGAGCTCGGCAGGGATGCGCTCAAAATGGTCAGGGTGGATGGGCACGCGGAACTCGTCGGGCTTTAGCGATGTGCCGATGAGTGCGAGTGTCTGTTCGGGAGGATGGGCGATTTGCGCGTTCATTGCGTCCGTTCGCGGGAATGCCAAGATGGCTCCCTACTCAGCACCCACGGTAACGCCCCAACTTGTGGCCCTTTCAGACTCGCTCAGCGCGTGCGCCTACTCAGCCTGCGTGGTCTGTTGCGCGCGGAGCCGTCGGCCTGCGGAGCCGTCAGCCTGCGTAGTCGGCTGCCGCGGGCAAGCCGAAGAACTCCTCGAGCGTCTGCATGCCCTGCGCCTTGACCTCCTGCGCAAGCTCAACGCCGACGTAGCGGTAGTGCCAGGGCTCGAAGAAGTATCCGGTGATGCCCTCGTAGCCGTCGGGGTAGCGCATGGTGAAGCCGAAGTCGGCAGCGTACTTCTGCAGCCACTGGCCCGCCGCTGTGTCGGCAAAGCAGGTGTCGAGCGTGCACGCATCGTCACCAGCGAAGTCGGCGGTCAGCCCCGTCTGGTGCTCGGAGTGGCCCGGGCGCGCAGAGGTGGTGTCGGCAAACGCCTGCCCCTGGTTCGCCACGAAGCTGCCGTAGATGCTCACCTGGGTGTCGTAGTCGCGGAAGGCGCTCACCAGGTGGATCGCTACGCCGTCAGCCGCAGCGGCGGCAACCATCTGCTCGGTCGCCCCGGCCGCGACCTGGCGCAGCGGCTGCCCGTTGGTGTTGCGGACGTTCGGAACGACGAGATCCCCCGGGGTATACGTCTGCGGGGTGAGCGGGCGAAGCTTGTTCGCGATCACCCAGATCGAATTCGGGTCGTCGAGCGAGTGCGCCGCGCGGTCGAAGGCTGGCGACTCGGGGGCGGCAGGCTCCTCCGGTGCGCTCACCTCGGGTGAAGCTGGGGGATCCTCCGCCTTCGGCGCGACAGGCTTCGGAGTTTCCTTCCCCTTCGTCGCAGGTGCCGTCGGATGTATCGCGTCGGGTTCGCTCGCGCACGACGTCAGCAGGCCGGCCGCGAGGACGCTCGCGATCGCCACGGCCGATACGCGGGCGATTGACCTGAATCTGAGAGCTGGCATGAAATCCACCCTAGTGCGCGGTTGATCTCGGGAGAGTGGGAAGTTCACGGGTCAATATCTCGAACCGGCGATGAACAGCTGACAAGTTTGACAGAATGAGGGCATGGCGATCGGAACTGCAGACTTCCCAGACCCCGACGGTCCGGAGGATCGTCCCGCGCCCGCCGGCAACCCCGGCTGGCTCAACGACGAGGAGCTCGCGTTTGTGCGCGGTCGCATCCCCGTGCTGTACGTCGAGGCGGTGCCCGTGAGGCTTGACGGCCTCGGCAAGGTGATCGAGGTTGGCCTGCTGCTGCGAAGCACCGCGGAGGGGCACCTCACCCGTGCGTTCGTCTCGGGCCGGGTGCGCTTCGGTGAGCCGCTGCGTGAGGCGCTGTACCGGCACCTTGAGAACGACCTCGGGCCGATGGCGTTTCCGCAGATGCCGACGGCGCTCATGCCCGCGATGGTCGCCGAGTACTTTCCGATGCCCGGGATCTCGCAGTACGTCGACGAACGCCAGCACGCGGTCTCGCTCGTCTATGTGGTACCGGTGACGGGAAGCTGCGACCCCAGGCAGGACGCCCTCGAGGTCACTTGGATGACCCCCGAGGATGCGCTCGCCGCAGACACCCTTGGTGAACTCCCGGGCGGCCGCGGCCAGCTGCTGCGCCAGGTGCTCAGCACTGTCGGCTGCTAGCCGGCTGCTCGGCCGCCTGCCCAGCGTTCCGGAGCGCCCGGAGCGCCCGGCCCCGCCTCCCGGAGCGCCTGGCCCCGTCTCCCGGAGCGCCCCGCCCCGCAGCCATCCTCCGTGCCCCGATTAATTGAATCTGAGCCTTATACAGCCCAAGAAACACTCGGAATGGATTAAACGGGGCAGTTAGGATCGCGAGGTCGGGCGGCGCTCCCAGCGGATGAGGTGCGCGCGGGAGAAGCCTCGGGAACACTTCGCACAGGAAGCTTCGCGCACCGGCTTCCGGAACCTGAAGTGTTCGTGTCCGCCGGGGCAGTGCCCGACCCAGGGGGCGCGCTCGTGCGCGATCTCGCCGTCGTGGGTGCGACCCCCGACATAGCCGAGGTCGCGGGCAACCTGCTGCCAGGCAGGGCCGTGCGCTGCCGCCGGGCCCGCGAGCGCATGCGCGACCTCGTGCAGCAACACCTGGTGGATCTCGTCGTCCTCGAACTTCTCGGCGAGATACTTCGACACTGTGATTCGGCGGTCGGTGTAGTTGCACAGCCCGGCCCGGCGCTTCGCGTTGTCGAATCCAAAGCTCCATGACCCGGCACCAAAGCGCGGGTCAAGGTGGTGCCGGATGAGCGCCTCAGCCCAGCCGCGCACCCGCTGTAGCTCGCTCACGGCTACGCCCCGAAGATGCCCGGGCTGGGGGCGGGGGAGTCGACCGCGGTCGCGTCGGTGACCGGTTTCGTGGTTCCGATGAGCTCTGCGAGCTCGCGGTCGGCAAGCATCCGTGCGGGATGCGGGCCGCCGGCGAGCAGCCGCGGCAGCCAGTCGAGCTCGCTCTCAGGGGATCCGGCTGCGCCGTTCGACGCGACAATCACAACGTTGCCGTAGCGGCGTCCCTTGAGCACCTGCGGCTCGGCGATCGCGACGACCTCGCTGAATAGCGACTTCAGCGTTGCAAGCTGACCGCGCACAAACGGCAGGCCCTTGCCGTCTGCGGCATTCACAACGACCAGGCCGTCGGGAGTGAGTAGCGGGCGCACGACCTCGTAGAACTCGACGCTCGAAACGTGCGCCGGGGTCTGGGACCCAGCAAAGATGTCAACGACGACGAGATCCATTGCTCCGTGCATGCCAGCCGGAAGCTTGCCGAGTACCTCGCGGGCGTCGCCGTGCCGCACGCGAATGCTCGCCCGCTTGGGCAGCGGGGCCGCCGCGCGGACGAGCTCGACGAGGGCGCTCTCCAACTCGATCACCTGCTGGCGGCTGCCAGGCCTGGTGGCTTCAACGTAGCGGGGGAGCGAGAAGGCTCCACCGCCGAGGTGCAGCGCCGAAATCGGTGCGCCAGGGGTACGAAACAGGTCGATGACGTGCCCGATACGACGCATGTACTCAAAGAACAGGTCAGAGGGGTCACCGAGATTAACGTGGGACTGCGGGGTGCCGTCAATCACGAGCTCGATGGCACCGTTCACCCACCGATCCTCCTGGATCGAAGCGGTGTGCCCCGAGGTGAGTGTGACGGGAGGCGGGAGGATCACACCAGCCCGAGCTCGGCGAACTTCGCGCGCATGTCAGCGTCGCTCGGCTCGACCTGGTGGCTGCCGTCGGGGTAGGTGATGACCGGAATGTTCTTGCGGCCGCTGATGTCTTCTGCGACCTGCGCGGCCTCAGGGGTCTCGATGAGGTCGATCCACTCATAGGCGACCTCCGCCTCCCCAAAGACGCGCTTAGCGCGGCGGCAATCACCACACCAGTCGGCGCCAAAAATACGGATGCTCTGGGACTCGGGCTGCTGCGTCTCGCTCATGCGAACAATCCTACGGACTTCCGTCAGCGGGTGTGCTGGCGTTCGCCAGTTGTGGATAACTCGGTGCGCCGGCGGCGCCAGATTCGCTGCGCGATGACGGCCGTTGCGATCCCGAGCAGCGCCCCAGCGAGGGTGTCGCTGAGCCAGTGCACGCCTAGCGCGGAGCGGCTCCACATCATCGCGAGAGTCCACGAGACGGCAGCGATCCAGATCCAGGTCACCGATGACCTGTTGACGAAGGTTGCTCCGCGGCGGTACACCGACGACACCGCGTACGCGACGGAGACCGCGAGCGCGGCCGCTCCCATCGAGTGACCGGAGGGGTACGAGTATCCATCCCAGGCGTAGAGCGCGTCGATGGGGCGCGGGCGCTCCACCAGGTACTTCGTGAGCTCAGAGAGCGCGACGCCAAGAATGAGCGCGGTGGCAAGCGCACCGGCTTCGCGGACGAAGTGGCGGGTCAGCAGCAGCGCGCACGCGACCGCGCCGCAGGCAGCGACGCCAAAACCCGAGCCGATCTCAGCCATGAACGCGGCGACCGTGAACGCGACCGACCCGGGGGTGAGACGCGCGGCCTCACGCCACACCTCGTCAAAGGGCAGCGGGCCGCTGTTCTCGAAGTGGAGGTACGCGCCGAGCGCCGCGACCGCAAGGATCGCGATGACCGCCCAGGCAATGGCCGGGGACGTGCGCTTCGAACTCATGCACTCACAGTAACGGGAGAGCCTGCCGCTCGCCTGGTAGCCAGCTTTGCCTGAGCTGGCAGTCGGGCAAGGGACTGGGCTACGGTGGGTGTGTGCCGGAAACGGGTGCAGCTTGGCGACCCTTGTGGCGACGCTGCGATGGTGTTACAGTTGAAAGCTGCACTATGGACACGAGTCTGCCTTCATATAGCGGAAGGCCTCGGGAGTTGGCGCGCAGGCGCAAATGAACCCCGTGTGACCCAAGAGCAATTCTTCGCAAGACCAAGTCAACCGGCCCGACGGGGCCCACGGAGGTACTTCCTTGGCTGCTGCGCCCAACGCATCGTCCACCAATAACCCGAAGAACGGTCGCAATCACTCGCGGCTCTCTTTCGCCAAGATTTCTGACACGCTGTCAGTACCAAATCTTCTGGCACTTCAGCTCGAGAGCTTTGATTGGCTCGTCGGTAACGACGCGTGGGCAACCCGCGTTACAGAGGCACAGGCTCAGGGGCGCGATGACATCGCGCTGAAGAGTGGCCTCGAGGAGATCTTCGAGGAGATGTCCCCGATCGAGGACAACGCTGGCACTATGCAGCTCTCCTTCGAGAACCCGATCCTCGACGAGCAGAAGTTCTCGATTGATGAGTGCAAGGAGCGCGGGAAGACCTACTCGGCTCCCCTCTACGTTGAGGCAGCGTTCTACAACACCGAGACCCAGGTACTGAAGAGCCAGACGGTCTACATGGGCGACTTCCCGCTCATGACCGACAAGGGCACCTTCATCATCAACGGCACCGAGCGCGTCATTGTGTCGCAGCTCGTCCGTAGCCCCGGCGTCTACTTCGAGCGCCAGCAGGAGAAGACCTCCGATAAGGACGTCTTCTCGGCACGCGTGATCCCGAGCCGTGGTGCATGGCTCGAGTTCGAGATCGACAAGCGCGACCAGGTCGGCGTCCGCATCGACCGCAAGCGCAAGCAGTCGGTCACCGTGTTCCTGAAGGCGCTCGGCATGACCACCGCCGAGATCCTCGAGGAGTTCGCCGGCTACGAGTCGATCGCGCTCACCCTCGAGAAGGACGGCGTTGTCGAGAAGGAGGGCGCAAACCTCCAGGAAGACGCCCTCAAGGACATCTACCGCAAGCAGCGCCCGGGCGAGCAGGTTGCGATCGAGGCCGCGCGTGCGCTCCTCGACAACAGCTACTTCAACCCGAAGCGTTACGACCTCGCAAAGGTCGGTCGCTACAAGATCAACCGCAAGCTCGGTCTCGAAGCTCCGATCACCGATTCGGTGCTCTCGCTCGAGGACATCGTTGCGACGATCAAGTACCTCGTAGGTCTCCACGCAGGCACCGAGACGCTTCCCGGCACCCGCGAGGGCAAGGCATTCGACAACCGCCTCGACACCGACGACATCGATCACTTCGGTAACCGTCGTATCCGCGCGGTTGGCGAGCTCATCCAGAACCAGGTGCGCACCGGCCTCAGCCGCATGGAGCGCGTCGTTCGCGAGCGCATGACCACGCAGGACATCGAAGCGATCACCCCGAACACCCTGATCAACACGCGCCCCGTGCTCGCGGCGATCAAGGAGTTCTTCGGCACCTCGCAGCTGTCGCAGTTCATGGATCAGAACAACCCGCTCGCAGGACTCACGAACAAGCGTCGTCTGTCTGCGCTCGGCCCCGGCGGTCTCTCACGTGACCGCGCAGGCGTCGAGGTGCGAGACGTTCACCCGTCGCACTACGGCCGTATGTGCCCCATTGAGACCCCGGAAGGCCCGAACATTGGCCTGATCGGTGCACTCGCAACGTTCGCACGCATCAACGCGTTCGGCTTCATCGAGACCCCGTACCGCCGCATCGTCGACGGCACCGTCACCGACAAGGTCGACTACCTCACCGCGCACGAAGAGGACGAGTTCCTGATCGCGCAGGCCGGTGCACCGATCGATAAGGACGGCAAGTTCGCCGACGAGCAGGTCCTCGCACGCCCCCGCGGCTCCGAGGTGCAGCTCGTCGACGCAGACACCGTGCAGTACATGGACGTCTCCGCGCGCCAGATGGTGTCGGTCGCGACTTCGCTGATCCCGTTCCTCGAACACGACGATGCGAACCGCGCGCTCATGGGCGCGAACATGCAGCGTCAGGCCGTGCCGCTCGTCCGTTCCGAGTCGCCGCTCGTCGGCACCGGCATGGAGGGCTACGCAGCCATCGACGCGGGTGACGTCATCGTTGCCGAGCAGGCCGGCGTCGTCACCGACGTCTCGGCTGACTTCGTGAGCATCACGCTCGACGAAGGCGGCACGAAGAAGTACTACATGCGCAAGTTCGACCGCTCGAACCAGGGCACGAACTACAACCACCGCGTCATCGTCAAGGCTGGCGAGCGGATCGAGGCCGGCGAGGTTATCGCTGACGGCCCCGCAACCGAGAACGGTGAGCTCGCACTCGGCAAGAACCTCCTCGTAGCGTTCATGCCGTGGGAGGGTCACAACTTCGAGGACGCGATCATCCTCAGCCAGAACCTCGTGAAGGACGACACGCTGTCGTCGATCCACATCGAGGAGTACGACGTCGATGCCCGCGACACCAAGCTCGGGAAGGAAGAGATCACCCGCGATCTCCCCAACGCGAGCATGGAGGCGCTGAAGGATCTCGACGAGCGCGGCATCATCCGCATCGGCGCAGAGGTCAACCCCGGCGACATCCTCGTCGGCAAGGTCACGCCGAAGGGTGAGACCGAGCTGTCGGCCGAGGAGCGTCTGCTCCGCGCGATCTTCAACGAGAAGAGCCGCGAGGTTCGCGACACCTCGCTGAAGGTTCCGCACGGCGTTGCCGGTACCGTTACCTCCGTCAAGGTGTTCGACGCTGAGAACGACAACGATGATGACCTCGGCTCTGGTGTGAACCAGCGCGTCGTCGTCTACATCGCGCAGAAGCGTAAGATCACCGAGGGCGACAAGCTTGCGGGCCGCCACGGTAACAAGGGCGTCATCTCGAAGATCCTCCCGGTCGAAGACATGCCGTTCCTCGAAGACGGTACCCCCGTCGACGTGATCCTCAACCCGCTCGGTATTCCCGGCCGCATGAACTTCGGCCAGGTGCTCGAAGTACACCTGGGCTGGATCGCCAAGCAGGGCTGGAAGGTCGACGGCAACCCGGAGTGGGCTGCAAAGCTCGCGAAGTCGGCGCTCGAGGCTGCCCCGAACACCAAGGTCGCGACCCCCGTGTTCGATGGCGCATCTGAGATCGAGATCGCAGGTCTTCTCGACTCGACCACGCCGAACCGTGACGGTGAGCGTCTCATCGACTCGTCGGGTAAGACCCGACTGTTCGATGGCCGCTCAGGTGAGCCGTACCCGTACCCGATCGCTGTCGGTTACATGTACATCCTGAAGCTCCACCACCTCGTGGACGACAAGATCCACGCGCGTTCGACCGGACCGTACTCGATGATCACCCAGCAGCCGCTCGGTGGTAAGGCGCAGTTCGGTGGCCAGCGCTTCGGTGAGATGGAAGTGTGGGCCCTCGAGGCCTACGGTGCCGCGTACGCGCTCCAGGAGCTGCTCACGGTGAAGTCGGATGACATCCTCGGCCGCGTCAAGGTCTACGAGGCGATCGTTCGTGGCGAGAACATTCCGGAGCCGGGCGTGCCCGAGTCGTTCCGCGTTCTCATGAAGGAAATGCAGTCGCTCTGCCTGAACGTTGAGGTGCTCGGCGCCGACGGTAACGCCGTCAGCCTGCGCGACAACGACGACGAGGCACACCGCACCGCGGAAGAGCTCGGCATTAACCTGTCCACTCGCTTCGAGGCAGCTTCGGCTGACGAGATCTAAGTAGGCTGCGCGCCCCGCCCGCGGGTGGGGCGCCCCTAGCCACTTCAGAATTTTTACGTTTTCATCCAAGGAGAACATTTTGCTCGAGGGTACGAGTTTCAATGAGCTGCAGATCCGCTTGGCAACCGCCGACGATATCCGCGGCTGGTCATTCGGCGAGGTTAAGAAGCCGGAGACCATCAACTACCGCACGCTGAAGCCGGAAAAGGACGGTCTGTTCGGCGAGCAGATCTTCGGTCCTTCCCGCGACTGGGAGTGCGCCTGTGGCAAGTACAAGCGTGTCCGTTACAAGGGCATCGTGTGTGAGCGCTGTGGCGTAGAGGTCACCAAGTCGAGCGTTCGTCGTGAGCGCATGGGCCACATCGAGCTCGCAGCTCCCGTGACCCACATCTGGTACTTCAAGGGCGTCCCGTCACGCCTGGGCTACCTGCTCGACATGGCACCGAAGGACCTCGAGAAGGTCATCTACTTCGCTGCGTACATGATCATCGACATCGATGACGAGGGCCGCCACGAAGACATGGCTGAGCTTGAGGCCGAGCTGCGGCTCGAGCTCAAGGCGCTCGGCGACCAGCGCGATATCGCGGTGGCACAGCGTCAGAAGCAGGCCGAGACCGACCTGGCCGCACTTGAGGCTGAGGGAGCGAAGGCAGACCAGCGCCGTCGCGCCGAGGCATCGGCCGAGAAGGACATGACCCTGATCCGCCGCGGCTTCGACGACGACATTGCTCGTCTCGAGCGCGTCTGGGACGACTTCCGCAGCCTGAAGATCGGTGACCTCAAGCCTGAGGACGCAATCTTCGCTGACCTCATGGATCGCTACGGCGACTACTTCGAGGCATACATGGGCGCAGAGGCCATCAAGAAGCGCCTTGAGGCGTTTGATCTTGAAGCAGAGGCAGAAATGCTGCACCTCCAGATCGCCGAGGGCAAGGGCCAGAAGAAGATCCGCGCGATCAAGCGCCTGAAGGTCGTCAGCGCCTTCCTGCAGACCGGCGCGAGCCCGGCCGCAATGGTGCTCGACGTCGTTCCGGTGATCCCGCCCGAGCTTCGCCCGATGGTGCAGCTCGACGGTGGCCGCTTCGCGACCTCGGATCTCAACGATCTGTACCGCCGCGTGATCAACCGTAACAACCGCCTCCGTCGTCTGCTCGATCTCGGTGCTCCCGAGATCATCGTGAACAACGAGAAGCGCATGCTGCAGGAAGCCGTCGACGCACTGTTCGACAACGGCCGCCGCGGCCGCCCCGTTACGGGCACCGGCAACCGTGCGCTGAAGTCGCTCTCTGACATGCTCAAGGGCAAGCAGGGTCGTTTCCGTCAGAACCTGCTCGGTAAGCGCGTTGACTACTCGGGCCGTTCGGTGATCGTCGTTGGACCGCAGCTCAAGCTGCACCAGTGTGGTCTGCCGAAGCAGATGGCGCTCGAGCTGTTCAAGCCGTTCGTCATCAAGCGCCTGATGGATCTGTCGCACGCACAGAACGTGAAGGCCGCCAAGCGCATGGTCGAGCGTTCACGCAGCGAGGTCTGGGACGTGCTCGAGGAGATCATCCGCGAGCGCCCCGTGATGCTCAACCGCGCACCGACGCTTCACCGCCTCGGTATTCAGGCGTTCGAGCCGCAGCTCGTTGAGGGCAAGGCTATCCAGCTGCACCCCCTCGTATGTGCAGCGTTCAACGCTGACTTCGACGGCGACCAGATGGCAGTGCACCTGCCGCTGTCGGTCGAGGCGCAGGCTGAGGCACGCGTGCTCATGCTCGCATCGAACAACATCCTGAAGCCGTCTGACGGCCGCCCGGTCACCCTGCCCTCGCAGGATATGATCATCGGCCTGCACCACCTCACCACGGTGAAGCAGGGTGCAGTCGGCGAGGGTCGCGCGTTCGCATCGATCGCCGAGGCTATCCTCGCGATGGACGAGAACTCGCTCGATCTCGGCGCAACGGTGAAGATTCGTCTCACCGGCTACACCGACGCTTCGGGTGTCACCTCAGAGAAGCCCGTGCTCGTCGAGACCACTCTCGGCCGCGCGCTCTTCAACGAGGCGCTCCCCGCTGACTACGTGTACTTCGAGCAGGTCGCAGACAAGGGCACGCTTTCGAGCCTCGTCAACGATCTCGCTGAGCGCTACCCGAAGGTCGAAGTTGCTGCAACGCTTGACCGCATCAAGGATGCGGGCTTCCACTGGGCAACTCGCTCGGGTGTGACCGTTGCGCTGTCCGACATCGTGACCCCGTCGAACAAGGCTGAAATCCTTGAGACGCACGAGAAGGAAGCAGCGGCAGTTCAGAAGCGCTTCGAGCGCGGTCTCATCACCGAGAACGAGCGTCACGCTGATCTCGTGAAGATCTGGACCCAGGCAACCGACGAGGTCGCAGAAGCCATGCGCGACGCGTTCCCCGAGGACAACAGCATCTTCCGGATGGTGTCGTCGGGTGCACGTGGTAACTGGCTGCAGATCCGTAACATCGCCGGTATGCGTGGCCTCGTGTCCGACCCGAAGGGTGAGATTATCCCTCGCCCGATCATTAACTCGTACCGTGAGGGTCTGTCGGTTGCGGAGTACTTCATCGCGACCCACGGTGCGCGTAAGGGTCTTGCCGATACCGCGCTGCGTACCGCTGACTCGGGTTACCTGACCCGTCGTCTGGTCGACGTCTCGCAGGATGTCATCATCCGTGAGGAAGACTGCGGCACCCGCCGTGGCCTCGAGCTCCCGATCGCTGCTGAGGTAGACGGGGTGATCGTCCCCGACGAGAACCTTGAGAACTCGGTCTACGCTCGTACGCTCTCGTCTGACGCTGTTGATGCAGACGGTAACGTCGTTGCTCCCGCAGGTTCGGACGTCGGCGACGTCGCAATCGAGAAGCTCGTCGCTGCTCGCGTCACCGAGATCAAGGTGCGCTCCGTGCTCACCTGTGAGTCGGCAGTCGGCGTGTGTGCAACCTGCTACGGCCGCTCGCTCGCGACCGGTCAGCGCGTTGACATCGGTGAGGCAGTTGGCATCATCGCGGCGCAGTCGATTGGTGAGCCGGGAACCCAGCTCACCATGCGTACCTTCCACACCGGTGGATCGGCTTCGGCTGACGACATCACGCAGGGTCTGCCCCGCGTGCAGGAGCTCTTCGAAGCACGTACCCCGAAGGGTGCGTCGCCGATCGCCGAGGCCGCTGGCCGCGTCACGATCGAAGACACGGACAAGAGCCGCCGCCTGATCCTCACGCCTGACGATGGCTCCGAGGAGAAGCAGTACCCCGTGCTGAAGCGTTCAACGCTCATCGTCGAAGACGGTGACCGTGTTGAGCTCGGCCAGCCCTTCATCCAGGGAACGCTCGACCCGAAGGACATCCTTCAGGTTGGCTCGACCGAAGAGGGCAAGCACATTCCGGGCGAGCGCGCAGTGCAGAAGTACCTCGTTGAGGGCGTGCAGGGCGTGTACCGTTCGCAGGGTGTACCGATCCACGATAAGCACATTGAGGTCATCGTTCGTCAGATGCTCCGCAAGGTGACCGTTGTCGATCACGGCGAGACCGAGCTGCTCCCGGGCGAGCTCGTCGACCGTTCGCGCTACCAGCGGATCAACCGCGAGGCGCTCGTCGACGGCAAGCGCGCCGCGACGGCCCGCCCCGAGGTCATGGGTATCACCAAGGCGTCGCTCGCAACCGAGTCGTGGCTGTCGGCGGCCTCCTTCCAGGAGACCACCCGCGTGCTCACGCAGGCTGCGATGGAGGGATCGCGAGATCCGCTCGTCGGCCTCAAGGAGAACGTCATCATCGGTAAGCTCATCCCGGCCGGTACGGGACTCAGCGTCTACCGCGATGTTGATGTTGCCGCGACCGAGGAGGCTCGTGCCGAGCGCTACCCGAACCGCATGTACGCGGGCGAGGGAACGTTCGACGAGAACGACTTCTCGTTCGTCGACTTCGACACCTTCACCTCTGACGAGTTCAACCCCGGCAACTACAGCTAAGGGTTCCGGCCTCCCGTCTCGCGGGTAGCCGGGTCAGGCACTGAGCGGGCGTCCACCTTCGGGTGGGCGCCCGCTTTGGGTTTTCAAGCCCGGGCTGTGTGCTTTTCGCGGCGCCCGCGGCAGCCTCCCTCTCCTGCAGCCACAGGAATGCCGCCGCACCCGAATCCCGATGCTCCCCGCGCATCCTAAAGCCCCCGATTAATCCATTCCGACCTCTTTTTGCCCCTCGCAAGGGTCGGTTTGAATAAGTCGGGTCGGAGAGGATGGGAGGGGTGACGCCGCGACCGAGAGAAGGCACGTCCTCAAGGTGGAATGCCGCCGTCCCGCAGCCGGCCCAGTTGCCTGACTAGTGGTCACTGTGCGCCACCGAACTCGGCGTGGCGGCGGCGAGCGTGGCGCACAGTGACCACTAGTCGGGCTAGGAAGGCCGGGTTGGTTCGGGGCGGACCACGTTGGGGCCCCAAGCAGGGGAGAGGCCCGCGCGAGCTAGCGCGGGCCCATACGGCCGCCCGCAGTGGGGTTTCCATCGCGTGTTGGGCGCGGGATCGCGCATTTGGGCCACATAGCTTGTATCGTGGCGGCAGAACGCAAGGCACTCGAGAGGCATACCAATGAGCGATGAGCGCGAAACTCCCGTCGATCCCGGCGCGGCAGTAGAGGAGCAGGTGGCGAGTGACGCCGCCGTGCAGGAGGCCGTAGTCCGCGCGACGACGACTCCCGACCCGGCTGCTGAGATCATCGTTGTCGATGCCTCGGGCACAGTGGTGGACCCCGCCGCCGAGACGAGCGCCGCAGAGACGGGCGCCGTAGAGACCAACGCTGCCGAGACGACCGCGGTCGCCGCCGGAGCCGAAGCCCTCGCGCAGCAGGCGCACCGCGAACAGGCGGCCAGCCTCGATACGCAGATGGATCTCGACACCCCCGCGACGCAGGAGCCCCGCATCGACATGGCTGAGGAGCTTCCCTCTGCGGCCGCTGAGGTTCCGGTGGTTGCCGCGGCTCCGACGGTGCAGTTTGCTGAGCCCGCGCGTGACGGTGAGATCCGCATCAGCGCTGATCACCCGATGGCCGCGCTCTACATGCAGTCGCCGATGCCGCCAGACCTCAAGGGCAACCGCGGGGCTGGTGTGCTTATCGCGCTGCTCGGCACGCTCGCGTTCGCGCTGCTCTATGCAGGGCTCATCTCGGCGATGATTGCACGCGATTTCCCGCCGTCGACTTTCCTCACCGAAGGCCTGCTGCCGTGGGTGACCTCGTGGGGCTTCATCGCCGGCGTCGTCGCGTTCTTTGTTGGCCTGTCGATTCTCGTGCTCATCTTCGGCCGCGCTGGCTGGTGGGCCTACGTGATCTTTAGCCTGTTCGTCGGCGTCATCGTGTGGGTTGCGACGACCAGCACATTTGCGCTGGCAGGCGGCCCGCTTGGGGCCGAGGGCGTCACCGGCTTCATTGCATCAGCACGACAGCTCGCGTTCACGCTGCCGACGTTGGGCGCTGCGATTCTCGCGCGCGAGGTCGCAGTGTGGTTCGGAGCCTGGATCGGTGCCCGCGGGCGCCGCGTCACCGCGAAGAACACTGTGATGCTTGAGGAGTATGAGGTCGCTCTCGCTGAGGTCCGGGCGAAGCAGTAGTGACTGACGGAGCGAAGCGCGGAGTGACCCGGGGATACGTCCTTGGGTTGCTCGGTGCGACGCTCGTTGTGGCCGCGGCGCTCGTTGTCGCGGCGTGGGGCCTGCTGGGCATGGCGCTCGGGCGTGAGCCCATCGAGACATCTGAGGTGCCGCTCTGGTTTGGGGTGGTCACCATTGGTCTGGGGCTCGCGGGGCTTGGGATGCTGCTGTGGCAGCAGGCCCTCTCGCTGCTGCGCGGCAATAAGCGTCCGATCTGGGGTCTCGTCATCGTCGCAATGTTCGGGATCTACCTCATATGGGGGCTCGCGGGGGTTCTCGCAGAGCTCACGATTGAGGAGACCTGGTTTAGTCCGTTCGCGCTCATTCTGATGCCGGTGTGGGGGATCGCCGTGATCCTCTTCTGGGCGGTGCTCGCGCGGCGAATCTACACCGACCGCCCGACGCCGCAGTGGCCGTGGGAGCGTCGTGAGGGCCGGGAGTGAACCTGGTGGGCGTGATCGACAGGCGCGTGAACACAGCTGTTGACGCCTGGCTGGCCTGGGTGCCCAAGTGGGAGCCGGCCGCCTATCGTGCACGCACGCGCCTGTGCCGCAGGTGCACCGGGTCGCCCGTGCTTGTCGCGTCGGGGATTCCCGAGGGCACGCCGCACCAGGTGAAACACTCGCTCGTGTCGCGGGTGCAGCGGATTGTGGATCGCGTGGTCGACGACTACACCGCCGAGCATCTGCCGATGCTGCATGCCGAGCTCAGCGGAGCGGATATGTGGCGGGTGGCCGGGTACGATCCCGCGGCTGGGCTGGACCCTGAGTATGACGGGCTGGATCCTGACCCGGAACCGACTGAGGCCGGTCAGCCCTTCCTCTTCACCATGGCTGGGCTCGCTGCCGAGTCGCAGCCTGAGCCGCCGCTGCCGCGTCCGCCGCTGAGCCAAGCCGAGAAGGAGCAGCTGCGCCGCGAGATCGAGCTGGCTGACCTGCGGGCGGCCGATATCGGCAACGAAGTTTGCTTTTCGCTCATGGCGCACCGCCCTCGAATCGCGGCTGCGATTGACAGGTTTGTTGAGCCGCAGGTGCGCGCGATGCTCGACGACCTCTCGCGCAACCTCGAACCCCCGGCCTAGTGCGCGGCGAGACCCTTGCGCAGGGGCTCCGCAGCGCGTAAGGTTATTCCTTGGTGCACTCCACCTGTCTCGCGCGTGCGCGAATGCAGGGGGAGAGCATCGAGGGTCACTCGCTCCCAGAGCTGAAACCCCCACGGCATAGCTGCACTCGGACCCACGGTTTCGGCCAAGGGTTCAGCAGCTCAGCGCGTGCGCAAGCTCGCGCAAATGCTCGCCCATTTGAAGCATTCCTGTCACCGTGCAGGACTACTAGGAGAATCAGTGCCTACTATTCAGCAGCTGGTTCGCAAGGGGCGGTCGCCGAAGGTCTCCAAGACCAAGGCTCCCGCACTGAAGGCGAACCCCCAGCAGCGCGGTGTGTGTACTCGTGTGTACACCACCACCCCGAAGAAGCCGAACTCGGCGATGCGTAAGGTCGCTCGTGTGAAGCTCTCGAACGGTACCGAGGTTACGGCCTACATCCCCGGTGAGGGCCACAACCTGCAGGAGCACTCGATGGTGCTCGTGCGCGGCGGTCGTGTGAAGGATCTCCCCGGTGTTCGTTACAAGATCGTGCGCGGCGCACTCGACACGCAGGCGGTCAAGGACCGCAAGCAAGCTCGTAGCCGCTACGGTGCAAAGAAGGTGAAGTAATGCCCCGTAAAGGTCCTGCTCCCAAGCGTCCCGTAGTAGCCGATCCGGTTTACGGCGCACCCATCGTCAGCCAGCTCGTCAACAAGATTCTTGTTGACGGCAAGAAGGGCCTCGCTGAGCGCATTGTTTACAATGCACTCGAGGTCGTTGCTGAGAAGAGCGGCCAGGATGCCGTGGTCGTACTCAAGAAGGCGCTCGACAACGTGCGCCCCACCCTTGAGGTACGTTCACGTCGTGTTGGTGGCTCGACCTACCAGGTGCCCGTTGAGGTCAAGCCGCACCGTGCGAACACACTCGCACTGCGTTGGCTCACCAGCTACGCGAAGGCTCGTCGAGAGAACTCGATGACCGACCGTCTGACCAATGAGATCCTCGACGCATCCAACGGCCTTGGTGCCGCTGTGAAGCGCCGCGAGGACACGCACAAGATGGCAGAGTCGAACCGCGCGTTCGCTCACTACCGCTGGTAGTCATCTGAGTGAGGGGCGGATCGTTACCCGTTCCGCCCCTCGCTTTGCGGATAACACCGCGCCCCACACTCTTAAATCCCCACCCCGGAGGAGACACCCGTGGCACAAGACGTGCTCACCGACCTGAGCAAGGTCCGCAACATCGGCATCATGGCCCACATTGATGCTGGCAAGACCACCACCACCGAGCGCATCCTGTTTTACACGGGTGTGAACCACAAGCTGGGCGAGACCCACGACGGTGGCGCGACGACTGACTGGATGGAGCAGGAGAAGGAGCGCGGCATCACGATTACGTCTGCCGCCGTAACCTGCTTCTGGAACGAAAACCAGATCAACATCATTGACACCCCCGGTCACGTTGACTTCACCGTCGAGGTGGAGCGTTCGCTCCGCGTTCTCGACGGCGCTGTCGCAGTGTTCGACGGCAAGGAGGGCGTTGAGCCCCAGTCGGAGACCGTCTGGCGTCAGGCTGACAAGTACGGCGTCCCGCGCGTCTGCTTCGTCAACAAGATGGACAAAATGGGTGCTGACTTCTACTTCACCGTAGACACCATCATCAACCGCCTGGGCGCGAAGCCGCTCGTCATGCAGCTGCCGATCGGTGCAGAGTCTGACTTCATCGGCGTCGTCGACCTGCTGTCGATGAAGGCCTTCGTCTGGGAGGGCGACTCGAAGGGTGACGTCACCCTCGGTGCGAACTACGAGACCAAGGAGATCCCCGCTGACCTCCTCGAGAAGGCGAAGGAGTACCGCGAGAAGCTCGTCGAGACTGTCGCCGAGACCGACGACGCACTTCTCGAGAAGTTCTTCGCTGGCGAGGACATCAGCATCGACGAGATCAAGGCGGGTATCCGCAAGCTCGTCGTGAACAACGAGATCTACCCGGTCTACTGTGGCTCGGCCTTCAAGAACCGCGGCATCCAGCCGATGCTCGACGCGGTTGTGGACTTCCTGCCGAACCCGCTCGACGTTGGTGCTATCGAGGCACACGACCCGCGCGACGAGTCGATCGTTATCGAGCGCCTCCCGAAGGCTGACCAGCCGTTCTCGGCACTCGCGTTCAAGGTTGCAGTGCACCCGTTCTTCGGTCGCCTCACCTACATCCGCGTGTACTCGGGTCGCATCGACTCCGGTGCCCAGGTCATCAACTCGACCAAGGGTAAGAAGGAGCGCATCGGAAAGATCTTCCAGATGCACGCCAACAAGGAGAACCCGGTTGACGACCTCATGGCCGGCAACATCTACGCGGTTATCGGTCTGAAGGACACCACCACCGGTGACACCCTCTCGGATCCGAACGAGCAGGTTGTGCTCGAGTCGATGACCTTCCCCGAGCCCGTGATCGAAGTGGCCATCGAGCCGAAGACCAAGGGTGACCAGGAGAAGCTCGGCACTGCGATCCAGAAGCTCGCAGAAGAGGATCCGACCTTCCGCGTCAGCCAGAACGAAGAGACCGGCCAGACCGTTATTGCGGGTATGGGCGAGCTCCACCTCGACATCCTTGTCGATCGCATGAAGCGCGAGTTCAAGGTTGAGGCCAACGTGGGCAAGCCCCAGGTTGCGTACCGTGAGACCATCCGCAAGACCGTTGCGAAGTACGACTACACCCACAAGAAGCAGACCGGTGGATCCGGTCAGTTTGCTAAGGTGCAGATCTCGATCGCTCCGCTTGAGGTTGAGGGCGACAAGATCTACGAGTTCGAGGACAAGGTCACCGGCGGCCGCGTGCCCCGCGAGTACATCCCCTCGGTCAACGCTGGTATCCAGGACGCCATGCAGTACGGCATCCTCGCTGGCTTCCCCGTTGTGGGCGTCAAGGCGCAGCTGCTCGACGGCCAGTACCACGATGTTGACTCGTCTGAAATGGCGTTCAAGATCGCTGGCTCGATGGCATTCAAGGAAGCCGCTCGCCAGGCGCAGCCGGTTATCCTTGAGCCGATGATGGCCGTTGAGGTTCGTACTCCCGAGGAGTACATGGGCGACGTGATCGGCGACCTCAACTCCCGCCGTGGCCAGATCCAGTCGATGGAAGACGCGAGTGGCGTAAAGGTCATTCGTGCACTGGTTCCGCTTTCAGAAATGTTCGGGTACATTGGTGATCTCCGGTCGAAGACCAGCGGTCGCGCAGTGTTCTCGATGACCTTCGACTCCTATGCTGAGGTGCCGAAGGCCGTGGCCGATGAGATCGTTCAGAAGGCTAAGGGCGAGTAACTTCGCCTCTTGATCTGTGGCGGGGTCCGCCTCGCCACAGATCACCCGGCTCAGGTCGCGTAGATAGACCAGAGCTTGTAACATTAAGTACACACCCTGTGCTCGTACCCTCTCGAAACCGTCAAGAGGAATGCGGCACATGACTGTCCTGAGGAGGACCATAGTGGCGAAGGCCAAGTTCGAGCGGACCAAGCCGCACGTAAACATCGGAACGATCGGTCACGTTGACCACGGTAAGACCACTCTTACCGCAGCAATCTCGAAGACTCTTGCAGACCATTTCCCGTCGGCAACGAACGTCCAGCGCGATTACGACCAGATCGACTCCGCACCCGAGGAGCGCCAGCGCGGCATTACCATCAACATCTCGCACGTTGAGTACGAGACCGAGAAGCGTCACTACGCTCACGTTGATGCACCAGGCCACGCTGACTACATCAAGAACATGATCACCGGTGCTGCTCAGATGGACGGCGCAATCCTCGTGGTTGCTGCTACTGACGGCATGATGGCGCAGACCAAGGAGCACATCCTCCTTGCGAAGCAGGTCGGCGTTCCCTACCTCCTCGTTGCACTCAACAAGTGCGACCAGGTCGACGACGAGGAAATCCTCGAGCTCGTCGAGATGGAGGTCCGCGAGGAGCTCTCGAAGCAGGGTTACCCCGGAGACGACGTTCCCGTCGTCCGCGTTTCGGGCTACGGCGCACTCCAGGGCGAAGAGAAGTGGGCAAAGTCCATTCTCGAGCTCATGGAAGCAGTAGACAACAGCGTTCCGGACCCCGTCCGTGACCGTGACAAGCCCTTCCTCATGCCTGTCGAGGACGTCTTCACCATCACCGGCCGTGGCACCGTTGTTACGGGCCGCGCCGAGCGTGGGACCCTGAAGATCAACTCTGAGGTCGAGATCGTTGGTCTCCGCCCCACGCAGAAGACCACCGTTACCGGTATCGAGATGTTCCACAAGCAGCTCGACGAAGCATGGGCTGGCGAGAACTGTGGCCTCCTGCTCCGTGGCACGAAGCGTGAAGATGTTGAGCGTGGCCAGGTTGTCGTAGCCCCCGGCTCGATCACCCCGCACACCAACTTCGAGGGCACCGCCTACATCCTCAAGAAGGAAGAGGGCGGCCGCCACAACCCGTTCGAGACGAACTACCGTCCGCAGTTCTACTTCCGTACGACTGACGTGACCGGCGTTATCACGCTGCCCGAGGACAAGCCGATGGTTATGCCCGGCGACACCACCGACATGGTCGTTGAGCTGATCCAGCCCATCGCTATGGAGGATGGCCTCGGCTTCGCAATCCGTGAGGGTGGCCGCACCGTCGGCGCCGGCACGGTGACCAAGGTTCTTTCCTAAGTCGCAGCCGTGTAGTCTCTGACTACTTCGTAGCCCTTGGCTACGAGAAGAACCCCGGAGGGTAACCTCCGGGGTTCTTTGCGTTTTCGGGGCGGGGTGTCGGGGGCCCCGGTCGTCGCGCGCTATCCTTAGATCTATTCTTAACGATCGGGTTACGCCGTTCGTTTCCGGGGCGAGTGCCCGTAGACACATGGGAGGGCGCGTGCGGAAGCCTGCGAGTGGCCGATTTGCACACTTCGTCGAGACGTACGGTGGGTTGTTCCTGCTCGATGTCATGGCCTGGGCGGTCGGCATCATTGTCGCGCTGGTGCTTCGGTTCGACTTCGCCTTCGGGCGGATCCACTGGGGCTTGACCCTCGCGGTCATCGGAGTGGCCGCAGCGCTTCAGCTGCTCTTCGGCTGGGTCTTTTCGATTTACCGCAGCCGGTATCAGATCGGCAGTTTTGACGAGGTGCGCGCGGTCGTGTTCAGCGTGACGGCAGTCACCCTGGTCACCTGGGGCTTCGCCTATCTCGTCGGGTACGGCAAGGGCATCCCGCAGAGCACCCTGGTGATCGCAGCGCCCATCACGTTTTCGCTCATGGGGGTCGCGCGCTACGTGCTCCGCCTGCTCACCGAGCGCAGCCTCAAGCCAGCGAAGGCCGAGCGCGTGCTGCTGTACGGTTCAGGCTACCTCGGAGTGCAGACCGCAAAGCGGCTGCTCACCGACGCGAAGTCTGAGTACCTCCCCGTCGGCTTTCTCGACGACGACCCCGCAAACAGCAACCTCGAGGTGCGCGGCGTAAAGGTGCTTGGCGGCATCCACGACCTCGAAAAGGTTGTTCGCAAGACGGGCGCGACCTCAGTGCTCGTGTGTATCGGCGACGCCGACTCGGGCATGCTCCGCAGGCTTGACGCCGATGCAGACCGACTGGGCCTCAGGGTCATGGTGCTGCCCCCGCTCAACCAGCTGCTCGACAACTCCGCGGCGATCTCGAACGTGCGAGCCTTGTCGATCGAAGACATTATCGGCCGGCACCCCGTGCGACTGAACACCGAGTCGATCGCGGACTATCTCCAGGGCAAGCGGGTGCTCGTCACCGGCGCTGGCGGTTCGATCGGCTCCGAGCTCTGCCGACAGCTCGTGAACTTCTCCCCGAGCGAGCTCATCATGCTCGATCGCGACGAGACCGCGCTGCAAGAGGTACAGATCTCGATCGCAGGTCACGGCCTGCTCGACACGAACGACGTGGTGCTTGCCGATATCCGCGACGGAGAGTCGCTCAGGGAGCTCTTCCTTGAGCGCAAGCCGGAGGTCGTGTTTCACGCCGCGGCGCTCAAGCACCTCCCGATGCTCGAACAGTACCCGGACGAAGCGTGGAAGACGAACGTGCTCGGCACGCTCAACGTGTTGAACGCGGCCCGCGCGGTGGAGGTGGGCACCTTCGTGAACGTGTCCACCGATAAGGCCGCGAACCCGACGAGCGTGCTCGGGCACTCGAAGCGCGTCGCTGAGAAGCTCACCGGCTGGATGGCGGAGCAGACGGGCGGCCGCTACCTGTCGGTGCGCTTCGGAAATGTCATTGGTAGCCGTGGATCGATGCTGCCGACCTTCCGCTACCTCATCGAGAAGGGCGGACCGATTACGGTCACCCACCCCGAGGCGACCCGGTTCTTCATGACGATCCCTGAGGCCTCACAGCTCGTGATCCAGGCCGGCGGGATCGGCCGCCCGGGCGAGGTCTTGATCCTCGACATGGGCGAGCCCGTGCGCATCCTCGACGTCGCGGAGCGGCTCATCGCCGAGTCCGGCAAGGACATCGAGATTGTCTTCACTGGGCTGCGGCACGGCGAGAAACTGCACGAGGTACTCACCGGAGATGGCGAGGGCAACGAGCGGCCCTTCCACCCGAAGATTTCGCACGCTCACATCGGCGTGATCAGCCCCGATATTCTTGACCACGACGGCTGGGTTGCCCGGCTCGATCTCACCCGCGCGGCTGAGGGGCGGGTACATTGAGCGCCCCGCAGTTCGCGCTTGTAGCCTTCGCCGCGACGCTTGCGCTGAGCCTCAGCCTGCCGCTTGTCATTCGCCCGCTGCTGGTGAAGCTCGGGGTCATGGACGTACCGAACGAGCGCTCCTCGCACGAGCGGCCGATTCTCCGGGGTCTCGGCCTTGCGGTGATGCTAGCGATGGCGCTCGTCGGGGGAGCCGCGACAGTGTTCGCGGCCGTGACCGGACCGGACGGCGCCGCCTGGAAGTTCATGCTCGTTGTGTCGCTCGGCTCGCTCTGCGCAGGGCTGCTCGGGTTCAGCGAGGATCTGCGCGGCATCAGCGTACCGGTGCGTAGCGCGATCCTGCTGCTCATCGCGGCCTCGACGTCGGTAGCGCTGCTGTGGCTTGCACGCACGCAGGTGCTGCCGGAGAGCGCCGGCCTCGACGTAGGCGCACTTCCGATGTGGATCGTGGTCGCCCTCGGCGTCTACGGGCTTCTGTTTGTGTCGAGCTACATTAACGTCGCGAACTTCATGGACGGCCTCAACGGCATCAGCGGGTTCCACGGCCTGATCGCGGGGCTCGCGTTTGCGGCCGCCGGCGCGCTGAGCGGACATGACTGGCTGCTCGTCATGGGGGTCATCCTCGCCGCCGGTTACGGCGGGTTCCTTCCGTGGAACCTCTCGCAGCCCGGTGCGTTTCTCGGCGACGTCGGCAGCTACCTCCTGGGCGGCGCGGTTGCGATCACGAGCTCCGCCGCGTTCGTGGCGGGCGTTCCGATCCTCGCCACCATCGGCCCCATGGTCATCTATTTCGGCGACGTCGGCACGACGCTCGTGAAGCGGATGCGCAAGGGCCACAAGTGGGACGAACCGCACAAGGAGCACGCCTACCAGCGGCTGCAGCAGCTCGGGATGTCACACGTGGCGGCATCGGCCATCAACGCGGGCTTCACGCTCGCCGCGTCGATCCTCGGGCTCGTCTCGTTCTTCGTCGCTCCCGCGTGGTGGATCCTGCTCCTCGTACTCGGCCTCGCACTCGTGGTGCTCTACCAGCTCACGCCCCGCCTGCTCGAAAAGAAGTTCGCCGCCTAACCCAGCTGCCTCATAGGATGATCCCTGTGAGTGAAACCAGCCATACAGTTTCTCAGCGCCTCGACGCGCTGCCGTTTACGCGCAAGCACCTGCGGGTGCTGTCGGGCTCGGGCCTCGGCTGGGCACTCGACGCGATGGACGTCGGGCTCATCTCCTTCATCATTGCGGCGCTCACGCAGCACTGGGGGCTCACGAAGGGCGAGGGTGGCCTCATCGCTTCGGTCGGCTTCCTCGGCATGGCGATCGGTGCCAGCCTCGGTGGGCTCCTCGCGGATCGGATCGGCCGCCGTCAGGTGTTCGCGATCACGCTCCTCATCTACGGACTCGCGACCGGCGCGAGCGCGCTCGTCGGCGGACTCGGGCTGCTGCTCATCTTCCGCTTCGTCGTGGGACTCGGCCTCGGAGCCGAGCTCCCCGTCGCCTCGACCTACGTCTCGGAGTTTGCCCCCGCACGCATCCGCGGCCGCATCATCGTGATCCTCGAGGCGTTCTGGGCGGTCGGCTGGACCGCATCGGCAATCATCGGCTACTTCGTTGTGCCGGCCTCCGAGAACGGGTGGCGCTGGGCGTTCGTGATTGGCGCGGTGCCCGCGGTGTACGCGCTTGTCGTGCGTCTCGGGCTGCCGGAGTCACCGCGTTGGCTGGCGTCACGCGGTCGCACCGCAGAGGCTGAGAAGATCGTCGCAGAGTTTGAGGCGTCTGCGGGCATCGGCTCGCTCGGTCGCGGGGGAGACGCTGGTGCTGGTGCTGCCGGACAGCGATCCTCCGCTGCTGCCGAGAACCGATCCACTGCCGCTTCCCCCGCCCCCGTGCGCAACCGCCTCGCTGCGATCTGGGCTCCCGAGTACCGCACCCGCACCGCCGCGATCTGGGCGGTCTGGTTCTGCGTGAACTTCGCGTACTACGGCGCATTCATCTGGATCCCGAGCATCCTCGTCGACGCGGGCTTCGGCCTTGTACGCTCCTTCGGGTTCACGCTGCTCATCACGCTCGCGCAGCTGCCGGGCTACGCGGTCGCGGCGTGGCTCATCGAGAAGTGGGGGCGCCGGCTCACGCTCTCGGTGTTCCTCGTCGGATCGGCTGCCTCGGCCGTGGCCTTCGGAACCGCAGAGGTCGAGGGCGCGATAATCGGCGCCGGCATGGCGCTGTCGTTCTTCAACCTCGGTGCCTGGGGCGCGCTCTACGCGGTCACCCCCGAGATCTACCCGACGTCGCTGCGCGGCACTGGGGCTGGCTGGGCCGCGGGCTTCGGGCGTATCGCCTCGATCATCGCGCCGCTGCTGGTGCCCGTGATGCTCGCAGCCGGAGGGGCTGGCCTCACCTTCACCGTGTTCGCGGTGTTCTTCATCGTTGCTGCGGTGGCGGCGTGGGGGCTCGTGGAATACAAGGGGCGGGCGCTCGACGAAGGCTGAGGCTGCAGCGGTGTGCACCCCGCTGCACTATTGAAGGCGTAGACCCCAGCCACCAGGAGCGCTCAACTGCCATGACCTCAGCGAGGTCATGAGGTTTTTACTGTAAATCACTCCTGACTTCGCTGAGGTCATGGGTTGTGAGCGATTCTGGCTGGGGGTTGAGGCTTGGGGCTGGCGCTGGGGGTGGAGGTGCGGGTTCGCGCTACCGCGCCTTCAACGCCTCGAGCGTGACGACGCGGGTCTCGGCGGACGGGGCCGCGTCGCGCACGTAGCCCGCGTGGACCCTCACCTCCGCGAAACCGGCGGCCTCGAGCAGCAGCCGCATTTCGTGCACGCCCCAGAGCCGCAGCGCGAACTGCTCAAGTTCGGTCTCGGCGAGCGCCCCGCCGTGCCAGCGCTCGTATCTCAGTTGCGCGACCGTGGTCTGCGCGACGACGTCGACGGACTCAGACAGGGCGGTGAGCGTGAGCAGATCGTCCCCGTCATGCCACGACTTCGCCCACGGCTCCGTCTCAGCGAGCGCATGCAGCGAGTCGAGGTCGAGAATCAATCGGCCGCCGGGGCGCAGCGCCCGGAAAAAGCCCTCGACGATCGCGCGGGTGCTGCCCGGGTCGAGCACGAGTTGCAGCGAGCCCGCGGGAATGATGACCGCGGCGTATTCGGAGCGGACATCGACCGTGTCGAAGCGACCGAGCGAGAGTTCAGCCGCGAGCCCGCGGGATTCGCACTCGGCGCGGCAGCGATCCAACATATCTGGCGAGGGATCGGTGCCGACCATCTCCAGTCCCGCCTCCAACAGCGGCACGAGCACGCGGCCGTTGCCCGCGGCCGGCTCAAGGATTGGCCCGTCGGTGCCGCGCAGCAGCTCCGTGTACAGCTCGACATCGCCAAACGACCGTCCGATCGGTTTGTCAGCGTGGTAGACGCGGGCGGCGAGGCTCCGATAGCGGTTCACCAGTGAAGAATCGGTCATGCAGCAAGGCTAGCAACCTGGCAGCGGTATACAGCGAATCGGGGAGGAGCTACCGGCTGGTAGCTCCTCCCCGATCCAGGGGTGCTGCGGGTATTCGGTGACGCGGTTACTCGGTGCTGCGGTTACTCGGTGACGCGACGGCTGCGGAACACGAGGTATCCGCCTGCCCCGAGGATCGCGGTCGCCGCGAGGGCGATGCCCGCGATGCTGCCGCCGGTTGCCGCAAGGCCGCCCTTGCCCTCGGTGACCGGGTCAGCCGGGGTTTTAGGTTTCTCGCCAGGCTTGTCGCCACCCGGGGTGTCGGTGCCGGGCTGCTTGCCCGGGTTTTCGCCGTCGGGGTTCTCACCGTCCGGGTTCTCGCCACCGGGGTTTTCGCCACCGGGGTTCTCGCCACCCGTGTCGGGGGCAGAGGTGACGGAGACGGGCTGGCTCAGCTCGCTGCCGTCGGCGCGGATCGCGACCACGGTGTGCTCGCCAGCAGCGGTGTCAGCCGGGATGGTGAGGGCGTGTGAGAACGCGCCAGTGTCGTCGGCTGCGACGGTGCCGAGCTGCTGCGGGGTGGAGCGCAGCTCGAACTTCAGCTCTTCGTTCGCTGCGAACCCCGTTCCCGTTGCGGTGATCGACTTGCCGGCCTCAACGGTGGTGCCCGAGAGCGTGAGCTCGGCGGGAACCGCAGGCGGCTCGGCCTGGCTGACGCGCACCTGGTCGATGACCCAGAACGCCGCGTTGGTTGCTGCGTATTCGAAGTGGAGGCTCGCGGTCTTCGGCAGCTCGCCGTTTGCGTCGCGGGGGAGGTCGAGGGCGAAGTGCTCGACCTGGTTGACCGGGTTCAGGCGGCTGCCCTCGGGCTGGTAGGTGACGAGCTTGTGCGGGGCAATGCCCGACGCCTCATCGAAGGCGACCCAGACGATGGCCTTCTGCGGGTCGTCAACCGCGTAATCAGAGACGTAAGAAATGTCGAGCACGTCGTTACCGTTGAGCTCATATGCCGGGCTCTTCAGGGTCGAGTTGAACTGGCCTTCGCCCCTGGGGGTCACATCGGCCCACTCATCTGAGTCGGCGACCGCGAAGACGTTGCGCGAGTGTACGTTGTTCTCGCGGAACTGGCCGAGCTCGACGTTCGAGAAGAAGTCGTCGGTCATGAATGTCCAGCCGCTGAACTCCGGGGCGCCACCCGAGGGCATCTTCGAGTTGTCGATCGACCAGCCGTTGGGGGCGGTGTTCGTCCATCCAAGGAGGTTCTCCGGGCCCTTCTCCTGCACCGCGGGCTTGAGCTGTGGGCGCAGCGCATCGAAGTCATCGGGCTGGATCTCGTTGATGACCGAGCCATCAAGATCCCACGCGGGATCGTTCGCGATGCCGATGTGCGAGAGCACCGACGGCGCGATGTCCGAGATCTTCACGTCGTGGCGCTCGGTGCCGGGAGCGAAGGGGCTGCCCTGGGCCGCAACGAACGTCTTGCGCTCGAGCTTGGTCGATCCGCCATGCCCGCCTGAAGGGGTGTGGCCGTGGTCGGCGGTGATGACGATCAGCCAGTCTTCTGACTGGTAGCTCGCGCGCGCCTTGATCGTGTCGACCATTTGCCCGATCTGACCGTCTGCCTTGAGCAGCGCCTGACGGTACGCCGCGGAGCTGGATCCGGATCCGTGCCCGGCCCCGTCGACCTCGTCGAGGTGCACAAAGAGATCGTCAGTCGTGGGGGACGCGAGCTTCTCGACGGCCGCCTGCGTGGTGAGGGTGTCGTTGCCGAACTGTGCGCGGCTATCGACTGCTGCGCCGAAGATCGTCGTCGAGATCGGGCCCCAGGTGCCGACCACGTTCGTGCTGCGGTTGGGGGTGTTCTGCTCGACCCGCGTGAGGTAGTCGGGGAACTGGCCGTAGTTGGGGTTGGTGAAGTTGTTGTTCGTGACGTTGTGCTTCGTGGGCCAGGTTCCCGTCGCGATCGTCGACCAGCCGGGGCCGGAGACGGTGGGGGCCATGGGGTTGCCCGGGAGGTTGCTCGTGCCGGTGAGGCCGCCGGCCTTGATCGCGGTCACCGTGGGGGTGGACTCGGGCGACATGATGTCGAACGAGGCACCATCGATGCCGACCACGAGGGTCTTCGGGGTCTTCTGGGTCGCGGCGGCCGGGGCTTCTGCCTGGGCCGGGGTTGCTGCTGCTCCGCCGACGCCGGTCGCGCCGAGCAGCAAGGCGGCTGCGGCAACCGCCATTGAGTGTTTCTTCACGTGTGTCTCCAAGGAAGGGGGTGAGGCCCGCGAAACCGCGGCCCGGTCACTGAGTGTTGCTTGGGAAAGAAGTCAATACAAGTCAACAGGCGCACGGTTTTCGAAGCTTCAAGAGCCCGCAAAGCGGCGTTGGCTCGCGAGACAGCCGCCCGTAACCTTGCTGGTCTCCCCTTCACCTAAAAGCAGTCGAGGCGGGGGTTGCGCATGTACCCCTGGGGGGTATAGTGTTGGCGTGTTGGTGATACCCGTATGGGGTATCCTGGATGTGAGGAGAAACGTCATGGCTACGACCGAATATCAGGTAACCGGAATGACCTGCTCGCACTGCGAAATGTCGATTCGCGAAGAAGTGAGCCAGATCGATGGCGTCGCAGATATCAGCGTCAGCGCTGCGACGGGCAAGCTCGAGGTCAGCGCGACCGGCGACGTCACCGACGCAGCCGTCATCGCAGCTGTCGCTGAGGCCGGCTACGAGGCGGTGCGCGCCTCGTGAGTACCGCAGCCCGCCTCACGCTCTACGGCGCAGGACTCGTGGCCGCCTTTGGGGCTGCCTTCGGGATCGCAAGCGTCGTCGTCCCAGAGAGCTTTGTCGCTGACTGGATCGCGTCAGGTGACCAGGCGGAGCACGAAGCTCCAACTGCTCCGGCGGATCCCAAGACACCGGAATCAGGAACGCACTAGCCCGCGGGCCGCGATCCTGAACTGAAGAAAAGGAAGAAGAGATGAGTACCTCTGCGCTCCCGAGTGCAAGCACCGGTGTCGAACTAGAAATCGGTGGCATGACCTGTGCCTCTTGCGCCAACCGCATCGAGAAGAAACTCAACAAGCTCGACGGCGTCGTCGCGACCGTGAACTACGCGACCGAGAAGGCAAAGGTGACCGTGCCCGAGGGCTACGATCCCGCGCTGCTCATCGCCGAGGTCGAAAAGACCGGCTACTCCGCGGCGATGCCCGCCCCGAAGAACGCGAAGAAAGACACTTCGGGCGACGAGGGCCAGGAAGAGGACGCAGAGCTCACCTCGCTCAGGCACCGACTCATCGGGTCGGTGATCCTTACTGTGCCCGTCATCGCGATGGCGATGATCCCGGCGCTGCAGTTTACCTACTGGCAGTGGGCCTCGCTCGCGCTTGCCGCCCCGGTCATCGTGTGGGCGGCGTGGCCGTTCCACAAGGCGGCCTGGACGAACCTCAAGCACGGTGCGGCAACCATGGACACGCTCATCTCGATGGGCACCTCCGCCGCGTTCCTCTGGTCGCTCTACGCGCTGTTCCTCGGAACCGCGGGCGTGCCCGGCATGACGCACCCCTTCGAGTTCACGCTCGCTCCGTCTGACGGTGCCGCGAACATCTACCTCGAGGTGGGCGCGGGAGTGACGATGTTCATTCTCGCTGGCCGCTACTTCGAGAAGCGCTCGAAGAAGCAGGCCGGTGCCGCGCTGCGCGCACTGCTTGAGCTCGGTGCGAAGGAAGTTGCGGTGCTGCGCGGGGGAGTCGAGACCAAGATCCCCGTTGAGGATCTGCAGGTCGGCGACGAGTTCGTCGTGCGCCCCGGCGAGAAGATCGCGACCGACGGCGTCGTCGTCTCAGGCACCAGCGCGGTCGACGCCTCCATGCTCACGGGCGAGGCTGTGCCCGTCGAGGTTGCAGCGGGCGACACCGTCACCGGCGCGACCACGAACGTCGGCGGACGCCTCGTCGTGCGCGCCAGCCGCATCGGCTCCGACACGCAGCTCGCGCAGATGGCGAAGCTCGTCGAAGACGCGCAGACCGGCAAGGCCGAGGTCCAGCGCCTCGCTGATCGAATCTCCGGTATCTTCGTGCCGATCGTCATCATGGTCGCAGCCGTCACGCTCGGCGGCTGGCTCGGAGCCGGCTTCCCGGTCTCCGCGGCCTTCACCGCGGCCGTCGCCGTGCTCGTGATCGCGTGCCCGTGCGCCCTGGGTCTCGCGACCCCGACCGCGCTGCTCGTCGGCACCGGCCGTGGCGCACAGATGGGCGTGCTCATCAAGGGCCCCGAGGTGCTCGAATCGACCCGCAAGGTCGACACCGTCGTGCTCGACAAGACCGGCACCGTCACCACCGGCAAGATGACCCTCGTTGACGTCGTCACCGAGCCCGGTGCGGACCGCGCCGAGCTGCTGCGCCTCGCTGGTGCACTCGAGGACGCCTCCGAACACCCGATCGCCCAGGCGATCGCAAAGGGGGCCACGCAGGAGGTCGGAACGCTCCCGCAGGTCGAGGGATTCGCGAACATCGAGGGCAAGGGCGTACAGGGCGTCGTCGACGGCCACGCCGTGCTCGTCGGCCGCGAGTCGCTGCTCGCCGAATGGTCGCTGCAGCTGAGCCCCGCGCTCGCCGCAACCAAGGCGCGCGCCGAGGGCGAAGGCAAGACCGTCGTCGCTGTCGGCTGGGACGGGCAAGCCCGCGGCATCATGATCGTCGCAGACACCGTGAAGCCATCGAGCATGCAGGCCATCAAGGAGCTCAAGGCGCTCGGGCTGCAGCCGATCCTGCTCACCGGCGACAATGAGGCGGTCGCACGCCACATCGCCGCCGAGGTCGGGATCGACGAGGTCATCGCCGAGGTGCTCCCGCAGGACAAGGTCGACGTCGTCAAGCGGTTGCAGGGCGAGGGCAAGATCGTCGCGATGGTCGGCGACGGCGTGAACGACGCCCCCGCGCTCGCGCAGGCCGACCTCGGCCTCGCGATGGGAACCGGCGCCGACGTCGCGATCGAGGCATCCGACATCACGCTCGTGCGTGGAGACCTGCGGAGCGCGGTCGACGCGATCCGCCTCTCGCGCAAGACGCTCTCGACGATCAAGACGAACCTGTTCTGGGCATTCGCCTACAACGTCGCGGCTATTCCGGTCGCAGCGCTCGGCATGCTCAACCCGATGCTCGCCGGGGCGGCGATGGCGCTCTCGAGCGTCTTCGTCGTGGGCAACAGCCTGCGCCTGCGCGCGTTCAAGAGCGTCGCAGCCTAGCCGCACGCACCCCGCTTTACGCACACCACTACGAAGGGATCCACCCGCATGACCGAAACCACCGCTCGCCCCGAAGCCACCGATCGCACTGAGGCAGCTCCCGCCGCGTCGAGCTGTTGCAGCACCTCCTCGGCGGCACCCGCAGTCGCCGCGAACGGCCGCGAAAACCTCATGGGCGGCGGCACGGCCGACGACATGACCACCTGCCCCGTGATGGTGGGCAGCCCCGTCAGCAAGGCGCAGGCAGAAGCCGTCGGCCTCTACCGCGACTTCGAGGGCGAGCGCTACTACTTCTGCTGCGCAGGGTGCGGGCCAGCGTTCGACTCCGATCCAGCGAAGTACGCCGCGAACATGGCGTAACTGCCAGACGAGGGCCCGCGGGAGACCGCGGGCCCTTTTCTTTTCCCCTCATGCCCCACCCCGCCACACACAGAACGAAGCCAATGAGCACACACCACGTCGTGATCCTCGGAGCAGGATCGGCAGGACTCTCAGCCGCACGCACCCTCGCGGCCCACCCGCAGATCACCGTCACCCTCGTCGGCCAAACGGGGGAGCGGCCCTACACCCGCATGCTCATCAAGGGCGTCGCCTTTGGAGACATCGCACCTGAGGCCATTCGAGCGCGGCTGCCGAAGACCGAATTCGTCACCGACAGCGCACTCTCGGTGGACAGCGAGGCGCGCGAGGTCGCGCTCGAGTCTGGCGTGAGGCTCAGCTTCGACTCACTCATCGTCGCGACGGGGAGTCACCCTCGGGAGCTCGCACCCGCCGTACCGGGGACGGCGGAAGCTGCGCGCCGCGGCGTGCTCACCACACTCCACAGCGTCGAGGACGCGGCGCGCATCGCTGCCCGGTTGGAGGCATCGTTCGAGCGGCTGCCCGTGGTGATTTACGGCGCGGGACTCACGGCTGCGGAAACTGCGTCGTCGCTGCGCTCCCTCGGGCACCCCGTGGCCCTCGTGGCGCGGAGCGAACAGCCCGGGGTTGCCTCCTTCGGGGCGGCTATCGCCGAACGCATCGCGGCGGCGCACGGGGAACACGTTGAGACTCACTTCGGGCGGACGATGAGTTCGATCAGTTCGGGGGCCGTGGGCGACGCCGATGCGACCGCGACGGTGCTGCTCGATGACGGCACCGAGCTGCAAGCCGCCCTCGTGATCGTCGCCACCGGCACACTGCCCCACGCTCCGAATCCCTGGCCGGCCGGCGTCGTCGTGGACGCCGGGCTCGGGGTGACGGGCGCGGCCAGCAGCGCTGAGGATATTGACGGTTTCGGCGCGGCTGGCGCGGTCGACACGGCTGGCGCAACCGTTGAAACCGGCGAAACCGGCGAAACCGTTGCAACCGGCGCGCCGGGCGACACGTCGGGCATCCCCGCTCCGGGAATCTACGCTGCGGGCGGGGTAGCGATCCACCGCGGCGGACCGCTCGGCAACTGGCGCATCGACCACTGGGAAGACGCGTCGGAGCAGGGCGCGCACGCGGCGCGGCGCGTGCTGTTCAGTCTGGGCCTTGCTGACGACCCGGGCGACTACCTCCCGCGCAGCGCTCACCTCGCGATGATCTACGGTCACACGGTCGCGGCTGCGGGATACACGGGGATCCCCGGGGCTGATCCCGATGATGCAGGTGTCTCCCTGCACGAGCGGGGCGGCGTGGTCGTCGGTGCGAGCGCGATCGACGCGGTGGGTCCCGTCTACCAGTGGGCGCAACTGCTGCACGGCGCAGGCCGGTAGATGCTCACCCTCACCGAGACTCAGCGCCGGCTCGGCCTGGGCTTTTGCCGTGGTGGCAACGATGCTGCTCATGCTTGCTGCCAGCGCGCCCTCGCCGTTTTATCCGATCTTCGCCGAACGCCTCGGGCTCCCGCCCGTCGCCACCACCCTCATCTTCGCGATCTACGCCTTCACCATGCTTGCCGCCCTGCTCACCACGGGCTCGCTCTCCGATATCGTCGGGCGGCGGCCCGTCGTCACGGTCGGCGCGGGACTGCTCGCAGTGAGCCTCGTGCTGTTCTGGCAGGCCTCGGGGCTCCCGTTGCTGCTGATTGCGCGCGCTGTGCAGGGCATCGCGGCCGGCCTGCTGCTCCCCGCATTCTCGGCGATGGTCGTCGACTTTACCTCGCCCAGGCGCCCTGATTCTGCCTCGCTCTGGAACACCATTGGCGCGATGACTGGGCTCGGCACCGGCGCGATCTCAGCGTCGGCAATCATCGACACCTCGACGAGCCCCGCCGCGGTGGTCTTCGGCTCGCTGGCCGCAGTATTTGTGGTCATCGCAGTCGCGGTGTGGGGCGTTCCGGGTGGGTCGGTTGGCGGAATCAGCGGGGGATCCGCAGCCGGTGATCCTTCGAAACCACGATCCCGGCGGTTCACCGTGCCGCGGCTCCGTGTGCCCGGCTACCTGCGCAGGCCCCTGCTCGTCGCGGTGCCCGCAATCATTGCGGGCTGGGCGACAAACGGGCTGTTTCTCGCGCTCGGGTCGTCGGTGGTGAAACAGGAGTTCGGCGCGCTCAGCCACGCCCAGCAAACGGTCGCGATCCCCATCTTCGCCGCCTCTGGCATCCTCGCCTCGACGCTGCTGTACCGCCGGAGCGCGCGCCTCGTGAGTGTCTACGGCACCGCCGCGCTCGCCCTCGGCACCGCGCTCAGCCTGGTGGCGTTGGGAGCCGACTCGCTCCGCGGCTACCTCGCGGCCGCAGCGGTGACGGGCACGGGTTTCGGGACCGCGTTCATGGGGGTGCTGAAGACGCTGATGCCGCGGGTGGATCCCGCTGAGCACGCCCAGGTGATGGCCGTGATCTATGTGGTGTCCTATCTCGCGTTCGGCGTGCCGACGATTGTGGCCGGGCTGCTCGTTCCGGTGATCACGCTCGGTGTGACGATGCAGGTGCTCGGGCTCGTCATAGTCGCGCTGGGTGCGGTCGCGACGGTGCTGCGACTGCGCTCTGGCCGGGAGGGGCGGGGGCTCGCGCGAGCGTGAGCGCGGGCTGATGAGCTGAGCTGCTGAGCTGCTGAGCCGTTGGGCTGCTGGGCCGCTGAGTCGCTCGGCCTCGTGGCTTCGCCTCGGAGTACTGCCGCGCCGCCTCGCCTGTTGGGGTGGGGCGCTGCGTGCGTTGTGCTCCGGGCGAAAGCAGGTGCGCTTTATACCCCAAGGGGGTATCCTTGAGGCGTGAAGAATTACCGAATCTGCGGTCGCTAGTTCGCGGTTCCCCGCGATCCTCAGCCCGCGCCTGATCCCCAGCTCGCACACGCCGAAGGACACACTCATGAACGACCAGCTCACCCTCACCGAGACCCCGCAGGACGCCGCGCACGACGGCTCGCACGAGGGGCCGCACGGCTACATCAGCGACAAGGACAAGTACCTGCAGCGCCTGAAGCGCATTGAGGGCCAGGCGCGCGGGATCTCACGGATGGTCGACGACGAGAAGTACTGCATCGATATCCTCACGCAGATCAGCGCCATGACGAGTGCGCTCCAGGCGGTTGGGCTGGGCCTGCTCAACGACCACCTCGGGCACTGCGTGGTTGACGCCGCCCGCATGGACGGCCCCGAGGCACAGGCGAAAATCAAGGAAGCAAGCGATGCGATCGCCCGCATGGTGAAGTCCTAACTCGCAGACAGAAGCCGGCCCCACACCGTGATTACGGAAGTGGGGCCGGCTTCGTGCTGTGTGGCGGGTGCCGGGTGCCGGCTCCGCCGGCACCGGCGTCGGCACCAGCTCCGCCGCCGGCCGCCCACTCACCCACCCACCAGCCACCGCCCCCTGAGTTCTGGTCAGTTCGCGCCATCTGCGCGGCTGATCCTCGAAAAGACTGGCGTGAACTGACCAGGAGACGTCACGGGAGCATGGTTCCGGAGCGATGGCGATCAGATGCGTCGGTGCGCATGCGCGCCCCCGCGCTTAGCTCGGGGTGGCGAAGACGCGCTTCGGCGACTTCATCGCGACCGCGCTGACGACTGCTCCAGCGAGGGCAAGCGTCGCCGCCCCGAGGAACGCCGCGGAGTACCCCGCCGTGAGCTCGGCGAGAGCCGGATCGATGCCCGCGACACCGTATGCGACAGCCGTGAGGATCGCGAGGGTGAGCGCCGAACCGATCTGGTAGCTCGTGCTGACGAGGCCAGAAGCGACGCCGGTTTCGGCGGGAGGTGCCGCGTTGATCGCTGTGCCCAGCGACGGTACGAACGTTAGTGACATTCCGAGCGCAGCAACGAGCGAAGCGGGGAGCACGTCGACGACGTAGTTGCCGTCAGGGCGTGCGAACGAGAGCCACAGGAGCCCAGCCGCGAGTATGAGTAGGCCTACGACGATGAGCGGCTTCGCACCGAATCGCGTCTGCAGGCGCGGCGCGAGCGCGATCATGACGAGCACGACGAGGCCGGTCATCGGCAGGAGGGCGGCTCCCGCGGCGAACGCGGATGCGCCGAGCACCTGCTGCAGGTAGAGGTTCAGGAAGAACCACATGGAGACCCACGCGCCGCCGAGCACGAGCTGCGCGCCATTGGCCGCCGCGAGCTGCGGGGCCCGGAGCATGCCGAGGCGCAGGAGCGGCGTGCGGCTGCGCGACTGGATCACGAAGAACGCGACGAGCAGCACGATACCCGCGGCGATGGCCCCGATCGTCGTGGGGGTAAACCAGCCGATCTCGGGTGCCATGACGATGCCGTAGACGAGAGCAGCGAGGCCGCCGGTGACAGTGACTGCCCCCGCGATGTCGATCGGGCCAGAAGCTCCGCGCTCGGTTCGAGGGAGAGCGGTCGCAGTGAAAGCGAGCACGATGAGGGCGAGTGGGATCGTTGCGTAGAACACCCACGGCCAGCTCGTGTACTCGGTGAGCACTCCGCCAATGAAGACGCCCGCGGCACCACCGATGGGTGCGGCCGCGCCGTAGACGGCGAAGGCCTTCGGGAGATCGGAGGTGCCGCCGAAGAGCATCATGAGGAGTGTAAGTGCTGCCGGGGCAATGAGCGCGGATCCGGCACCTTGAATTGCGCGGCCGGCGATCTCCGCGCCGACGCTGCCTGCCGCCCCGGCGATGACCGAGCCCGCAATGAGCACGAGCCAGCCGGTGACGAAGATCTTCCGCGCGCCGAAGGCGTCCGAGAGGCGTCCGCCGAGGAGCAGGAGCCCGCCGAAGGCGACGACGTAGGCGTTGAATACCCAGGAGAGTGACTCGGCGGTGAAGCCGAGATCACGCTGGATGTAGGGGAGCGCGACGCCAACGATCGAGGTGTCCATGATGACGACGAACTGGGCGGTGGCGATGAGGGCGAGGCCGAGCCATCTCTTGGCTCGGGATGGTGGGTGCTGACTGGACATGCTGGTTCCTCCTGAGAAGTCGCCGGCGAGTCCGGCTAGTGGAAAGCATATACCTATACCCGGTAGGGGTATGTAGCGTGACAGAGCATTACGTACCCAGTGGCGCTTGTGGGGTGCGGGTATCGTGGGTCAGTGGCGCACGTGCGGCTCATTGGTTGAAGCTTGATTGGATCCAGTTTGACCGAATTGGATCCAAAGTAAGCATAAAGTTTGCAAAATAAGCCACCATTGGCCTACTTTGGATACAATTGCTCGTGATGAGTGATTTCTGCCGTGCGGTTTTCTCAAGCGTCAATGACGACGAGGTCCGGCTCCATGGCGGCGCCTGCTACTGCAAACTTCGAGGAGAAGTAGACAATGCTCGTAATCGCTGATTTCTTCAGTCGTCTGGTGAGAAGATATCTCCCTGACCCGCTCGTGATCGCAATCCTGCTAACGATAGTGACGATCCTTTCGGCACTGCTGTTCGCAGGAAGCACTCCCCTCGACATCGTGAAGTATTGGGGCGAGGGCTTCTGGGGGCTGCTGGCCTTCTCGATGCAGGTTGTGCTGATCATCCTTACGGGGTTCCTGCTGGCACGGACGCCAATTGTGGATAAGGCCCTCGACAGGCTGGCCAGCATTCCGAAGGGCCCGCGCTCGGCGATCATGATGGCCGTCGTCATCACCGGACTCGCGAGCTGGCTCCAGTGGGGCTTCGGGCTCATCGTCGGCACGCTGATCGCGCAGAAGATCGCCGCGAACGTTCGCTCTTCGCACTACCCGCTTGTCATCGCGTCGGCATACGCCGGCTTTGTCGTCTACGGGATGGGTATCTCTGCAACGATCCCGCTGCTGGTCGCGACCCCGGGACACTTCCTCGAGGATCAGATGGGGATCGCGCCGCTCAGCGAGACGATTTTTCACCCTGTCGTGCTCGGTACGACGGTGTTTATTCTCCTCACGCTTCCCATCTTCATGGCGCTCCTGCACCCGAAGAACCCTGACAAGGTCGTTCCGTTTGACCCAGCTGTGCTCGCTACGCCCAAGGTGATCAAGCTGGACCCAACGCAGATGAGTTGGGGTGAGAAGATGAACCAGAGCCCGGTCCTCGGTATTGCGGCCGGCGCGCTCGGCGTCGGGTACTCGGTGATCTACTTCTTCGAGGGTGGTCAGTTGAACCTTGACTCGGTGAACCTGCTCTTCCTGTTCCTCGCATTCTTGCTCTTCGGTCGTCCCGCGAGTTTCATCGCTGCGATGCAGGAGGGGGTCAAGACGGTGGGAGGCGTCATCGTGCAGTACCCGTTCTACGCGGGCATCATGGCGATTCTCACTGGCTCGGGGCTCGTCGTTACATTCTCCGAGTTCTTTGTCTCGATTTCGAACGCGACGACTCTGCCGTTCTGGTCGTTCCTCTCCGCAGGGTTCATTAACGTGATGATTCCGTCTGGGGGCGGCCAGTGGGCAGTGCAGGGGCCGGTCATGATTGAGGCGGCTGCTGCGGTCGGGGCGAGCTCCGCCGCAACCGCAATGGCGGTATCGATCGGTGATCAGTGGACGAACATGCTGCAACCGTTCTTCTTGCTTCCCGTGCTGGCGTTGTCGAAGCTCAAGCTGACCGATGTCATGGGGTACACCATCATGGTCCTGTTCTATTCAGGGCTCGTGTTCACCGCGTCGACGCTGATCTACGGGGCGGTGACCGCGTGACCGAGCCGCAGAACGCCGTGAATCGCGCAGCCAGGGGCATTCCCGGAATGCGCGGAACAGACCATGTCGGCTTTACGGTGCCCGACATGGGGGAGGCGCACGAGTTTCTCACCGAGATACTCGGCTGCGACCTGGTCTATACGCTTGGGCCGTTCCCGTCGACGCCGGAGCTGATGCGCGATAGCCTCGGCGTGCACCCCGAAGCGGTCATGCAAGAAATTCGTTTCTATCGGTGTTTCACCGGAGCAAACTTCGAGGTCTTCTCGTACGACGCTCCCGATCAGCGGCGTGAACAGCCGAGGAACTCCGATGTTGGCGGGCATCACCTGGCGTTTTATGTCGACGACATCGACGAGGCAGTTGTCTGGCTGGCGGCGCAGGGCGTGGAGGTGCTCCGCGGCCCGAATGCGAGCTCCGGCCCGAGCGCGGGCCAGCGGTGGGTGTACTTCCGTGCACCGTGGGGTATGAGTTTTGAACTGGTGAGTTTCCCCAACGGGAAGGCATACGAGTCTCAGGCTGAGACAAAGCTCTGGGACGTGCGCGCTCCGCAGGAGTGATCGTGGCGTGTGTGGGATCCCTGGTGCGGCACGGTCCCACACACGTTACTTTCCGGGTGCGTCCGCGAAAATCTCGGGGTGGTTCTCGAGCGCAATGCGGGTGTTCCGAATATGCATCGCCATGAGCGCTTCGGCACCCGTGACGTCACCCACCGTGATGGCCCGGCGGAGCAGGCGGTGCTCCATGAAGATCTGGTCCATCCCGTCGGGCCACGTGAGCTGAATGTATGCGCGGCGGTAGTGCTGAGTGGTGTTCCACAGCTGATCGACCATGGCTCGCAGCTGCGGGAGCGCTGGGCCCTCAAACGTCGCGAGGTGAAAGCGGCGATCGAAGTCAAGAAACTCCTCGACCGACTCTGCGGTTTCAACCGCGATGGCCAAGTGTTCGAACTTCGCAATGGACTCCGCAGTGTGGTGCGGAACTGCGAGACCGAGGAGCAACGGCTCGACTCGTTCTCGGATGAGGTAGATCTCTTGGCACTCGGCGAGGTTCAGCGACGACACCCACGCGCCAGTTGAGGGGACGAGTGTGATGAGGCCTGAGGCCTCAAGGATGCGGAGCGACTCTCTGATCGGGAGTCGGCTCACGCCAAACTCTTCAGCGATCTGCTCCTGACGGATGCGGGTGCCGGGGGGCATAGTTCCGCTGAGAATTCGGGCGCGGAGCTCATCAGCGATCCGTGTGCTCGTGGCTCCCGCCATTACTGACCTCCCAAGCCAAGTTCATCCACAGCCCCAACTGTACTTGTCGAAGGATCTGCGGCAGAACTTTTCGACGATTGGATCCAAACTTGCCATTATTATCCCATAATATTCCAAAATCTGCTTCCATTGGATCCAATCATGATCTATTCTGGCTAGGTACCGCATCACCGCCGATGGCGGCTTTGGAATAGCAGGAGAGTTCATGCCGAACCAGACACCACTTTCGACCCCTCGCCAGGTCGAAGTGCTTACGACCACGAAGCGCGACTGGGATGCAGTAGCCCCCGCGCTACTGGAGACCATGTTGGTCCAGCTCCATGCCGTGCGAGTTTTTGAGGAAGTCGTCCTCGAACTCGCGGGCTCGGGCCTCGTCCACGGGCCTGCGCACTCTAGCATCGGGCAAGAAGGCGGAGCCGTGGGCTCGGCGCTCGCGCTTAACGGTGCCGACGGAGTGAATGGAACGCACCGTGGGCACCACCAGTTCCTCGCGAAGGGCCTCGCCTATCTCCGCCCGCAGGGAATGTCAGTTGCCGACGGCCTCGCTGGCGCGGATGTGACGGAGTTTCTTTACCGTACGCTCGCCGAGATTCTCGGCCTCAAGGACGGGTTCTCTGGCGGGCGCGGTGGCTCGATGCATCTCCAGTGGCTCGAGGCGGGCGCGCTCGGCACCAACGCAATTGTTGGCGGGGGAGTGCCGCTCGCCGCTGGAAACGCGTGGGCGCAGCGCCACGATGCAGCTCAGTCGGATCACGAGTCGGGTGTCACCGTCACGTACTTCGGTGACGGGGCTTCGAACATTGGATCCACGCTGGAGACGATGAACCTCGCCGCTGCCTGGAAGCTCCCCCTCTGCTTCTTCATCGAGAACAATCTGTATGCGGTGTCTACTGACATTCGCGATGTCACCGCTGAGCAGGACCTCGCGTTGCGGGGCCCCGGTTTCGGAATCCGCAGCTGGCAGGTCGACGGGATGGATCCGCTCGCCGTCTACCTCGCCCAGCAGGAGGCGGTTGCGCACATGCGCGCAGGGGGCGGCGCAACGCTGATCGAGGCGAAGACCTACCGCTTCTTCCATCAGAACGGGCCATTCCCCGGATCGGCATTTGGGTACCGACCCAAAGACGAGGAAGCCGAGTGGAAGGGGCGTGACCCGGTTACTCGCGTCGCCGATGAAATGGTTGCGCGCGCGCTCCTCACCGCGGACGAAAACACCGCCCTCAGGCAGCGCATCCGGGGTGTCGTTGACGGGATCGTTGAGCGCCTCACTGAAAAGGATCCAGAGTCGGATCGCGGTGCTCGCCGCATCATCGCCGCCGCCTGGCCCGACCCGAAGGGGAAGGACTCCGGTGTGCGCTCCGATGCTGCGCATGGCGAGATCCTCTCGGGTGAGCAGGCCCCAGTGGATTCCCCGACGGTCGAGCGGCGGTTCGTTGACGCCATTGCCGACACCCTCGAGCACCGCATGACCCACGACCCCGGCATCGTCGTGCTCGGCGAAGATGTGCACCGGCTGAAGGGTGGCACGAACGGCGCGACCCGCGGTCTCGCTGATCGCTTCCCTGACCGTGTGCTCGGCACTCCGATTAGCGAAAACGCCTTTACTGGGCTGGCTGGCGGGCTATCGATGACGCTGCGCTACAAGCCCGTGGTGGAGTTCATGTATTCGGACTTCATGTGGGTCGCCGCTGACCAGTTGTTCAATCAGATCGGCAAGGCCCGACACATGTTCGGCGGACAGTCAGCGATGCCGGTGGTGCTCCGTTCCAAGGTCGCAATGGGGGCTGGGTACGGCTCACAGCACTCGATGGACCCGGCGGGAATCGTCGCGACGAACCCGGGCTGGCGCATCGTGGCTCCTTCGTGCGCTGCTGACTACATCGGCCTGATGAACACGGCGCTTGACCTTGAAGACCCGGTGCTCGTTCTCGAGCACGTCGACCTGTACGCCCAAAAGGACGAGGTTCCTGAGGGCGACCCCGCGCACCGACTGCCGATCGGAAAAGCTATGGTTCGGCGCGAGGGGGCTGACGTCACGGTGCTCACCTATCTCAACATGGTTGGGCTGAGCCTCGCCGCTGCTGAGAAGCACGCCGCGGTTGACGCTGAGGTCGTCGATCTCCGTTGGCTCGACAGAGCCAGCCTCGACTGGGAGACGATTGGCGACTCGATTCGCAAGACAGGCAGCGTGCTCATCGTGGAGCAGGGCACGGTAGGTACTTCGTATGGTGGCTGGCTCGCCGACGAGATTCAGCGCCGGTTCTTTGACTACCTCGACCAGCCGGTGCAGCGAGTCACCGGAAGCGAAGCAAGCCCCTCCATCTCGCAGGTGCTCGAGGCTGCGGCAAACGCAGATCTCACCGACGTAATTGCTGGCTTGGACCGCGTAGCCGCGGGCCTGGGCCGAGCCTGAGAAAGGGACTGTCATGGCAACAATCATTCAGATGCCGGCCATTGTCGCCGACGCGGCCGAAGCGGTCGTCGCTGCCTGGAACGTAGCTGTTGGCGACGTCGTCACTGCTGGACAGGTGATCGCCGAGATTGAGACCGAGAAGGCAACGGTCGATTTTGAGGTCGATGCATCCGGAACCGTCGCTGCGCTCCTCTTCGAAGCGGGCGATAGCGTGCCCGTTGGCGTGCCGATCGCGGTTCTCGCCGCTGAAGGAGAGAGCGTGGATGCCGCGATGGCTACGCTGACGGAGGCTGTCGGGGGCGCTGCTCCGGAGTCCGCAGATGTTCCTGCGCCTGCTACCGCTGCCACTTCAGGCACGCAGGGTGTGGGATCGCCAGGGGCAGAGCTGCTCACCGAGCCGGCAGTCGCGCCAAGTGAGCGCCGTTTCGCTTCCCCGCTGGCGCGACGCCGCGCCAAAGAACTGGGGCTCGAAATTGACGCGCTCGTCGGAAGCGGTCCGGGTGGCCGCATCATCCGATCCGACGTCGAGTCAGCAGCTCAAAGCCTGCCGCAGGGCCTTGAGGCAGCTCCTCCTGCTGTGCAGTGTGTCAGTGAACCGGGTTCCCCGACGGCAGCAGCCGGGCAAGCCGGATTCACGGACGAGCCCCTCACGGGGATGCGCCGTGCGATCGCGCGAGCGGTGACCGCGAACAAGACGACGATCCCGCATTTCTATGTGACTGCTGATGTGCGATTGGACGAGCTGCTCGTGCTCCGCGCTCAGATGAACGAGAGCCTGAAGCCCAGGGGTCTTAAAGCCTCGGTGAATGACCTGATTCTCAAAGCGCTCGGCAACGCGCTAGCGAGTGTTCCCGAGGCGAACTCGGCGTTTATAGGTGACGCAATTCGGCGATTCGACCGGGTGGATATTGCCGTGGCGATGGCGACGGACGGCGGATTGCTGATGCCCGTGGTCGCGGACGTCGCGGGGCGCGGAATTGCGAGTCTGTGCTCGGCTACCGATGGCCTCAAGCAGCGTGCCGCAAGCCGCGACATCAAGCAGCATGAGCTGCAGGGCGGTTCGTTCGCTCTCTCGAACCTTGGCATGTTCGGGGTCAGGGAGTTCTCGGCGATCATCAATGGGCCGCACGCCGGCATTCTCGCCGTCGGGGCTGGCGAGCAACGGCCGGTAGTGATCGATGGTGAGCTCGCCGTGGCGACAGTGATGACGGCCACCATCTCCGCTGACCACCGTGTGCTTGACGGCGCTGCAGCGGCTCAGCTCATGCAGGCGTTCAAGGCGCAGCTGGAGGATCCCTTCCGTCTGCTGCTCTAGGTAGTTGCCGGTCGCATGGCGTGCAGGCCGGCGTTACAGTGAAACTACTAACAGCGGGCTGACGAATAGAATCTCGCTATGTCTACTCGAGACGTTCCCGAACAGATCGGTGACCTGCCAAAGATCGGCAGGCCCGCGACCTCCGCGCTGCTGTTGCTCGGGGTGACGACGCTCGCCGACGTTGCGCCCATGCGGCGGCAGGACCTGCTCGCGCTGCACGGGGTCGGGCCGAAAGCCGTGCGGATCCTCGGCGAAGCGCTCGCCGCAGCTGGGCTCGACTTCGCGGCTGAACGCCAGGAGTGAAGCTGGAAGCGACGGAGCGACGGAGCGACGGAGCGACGAGGCGCTGAAGCGCTGGTGTGCTGCAGAAGCTCTGCAGCACACCAGCGCTGGTCAGTTTGCGCCACCGAAACCGGACGACAGGCCGACTTCGGTGGCGCAAACTGACCATTTGTTGGCGGAGCGGGGGAGGTTAGCCCTCGCTGCGCTTGAAACGGCGGGCGATGAGGAGCGCACCCCCGAGCAGGAACGCTGCGGCGAGGGCGATCCCTGTCGCTGCGAGTGGTGCGGAACCCGAGAGCGCGAGAGCGCCCCGCGCGGCGTCTGCGCCAGAAACTGCACCGGTGCCGGTGCCTGCGTTGTTGCCCGCGTCGGTACCTCCTGCGCCGTCGGTCCCGCCGGTGCCGTCGGTCCCGCCGGTGCCGTCGGTCCCGCCGGTGCCGTCGGTCCCGGCATCCACCGCCTTCTGCCACGCGGCGAGCGCGTCGCGTAGCTCGCTGGCCGCACTCGCGATGGCCTCCTGCGGAACGTTGAGAGTCTCATGCACCGTCTTTGCCTCCGCGAGCTCGCCGCGCAAGGCCTGCTTGGCGACCTCAGCCGCGTCGGCCTCACCAGCACCAGCAGCTCGCGTCCGCGAACCGTCAGCCGCCTGCGAACCGTCAGCCGCCTGCGAACCGTCAGCCGCCTGCTTGTCGCCCAGCGCTTGCTCGGCATCGGTGATCGCCGTTGCGAGCTCCGCGCGGTCAACCTGCGAGACCATCGCAGCGAGGGCCGCCGCGGCATCGATGATGTCAGCCGCCTGCTTATCGGCTGCGTCCTGCGTGGTCGCCGGGGTCGCGGCCGCCGTAATCAGGGAGCGGAGCTGCGTAACGGCGGCCTGCGCGGCCTCCGGGTCGGCAATGTAGGCGGCGTAGTCCGAATCCTCGGCGGCGGCTGCGCCCGGCAGCGCGAGTACGCGCTCGACCTGTGCGAGCGTCGGCTGGGCGTCGGCCACGGCGGCTTCGGCCCCGCTGGAGTCGATCGCGCCAGCAACGAACTGGAAGCTGCGCGGTTCGGTCGAGTTGCCGTAGGAGTCGTAGCCGACGAGTGTGGCCTCGTAGCTGCGCCCGATTTCGAGGGTGCGGTCGATCGGCTGGCCGACCTTGTCGCCCTTGCGCATCGCGAGCGGAATATCGAGCACGGCGGGCATCGGGGCCACGACGTAGTCGGAGTAGATGCGCCCGTTCTCTGGCACCAGGGTGGTCGTTGCGCCCGTGGCGACATCCTTCACGACGAGGGTGTACTCGGCAGTGAACTGGTCGTCGCTTGACTGGGGGAGGCGGAGCACGGGGCCCGTCTCGGTCTGGCGGACGCTCGGCTGCTGGTCACCCCAGGCAGGTGCGACGCGGTTGCGCTTCGCGCTCGTGTACTCGAACTTCGACTTCGTCTCGGCGGGGGTGGCACCGCGCGCGATGCTCCATGTCGGGCCGGCGAGAGATCCGGAAGACGCGAACGGCGGGTTCTCCTGGAAGCCCCAGACGCCCTCATCGGTGTAGGTGCGTCCCGGCTCGGCGGCGTAGTTGATGCGGTCGATTTCGATGCGGTCTGCGTAGACGTCGACGACGACTGACTGGGCGGTCGGGATGGTCGCGTCGCGCGCGAGCCCCGCACCAAAGATCTGGTATTTGCCGTTGTTTTCGCCGTACGACATGGATCCCTCGTTCACCGAGGTGAAGCCCTCCTGGTGGATCGACCGCTCGTCGGTGATGTTCAGGTGTGAGTGACCCGAGAAGTAGACGACCTGCGGGAAGTCGCTGAGGGTCTGCTTCATGCCGCCGTTCGACGACTGGGCGCCGTCCCAGACGGTTGAGGCGATGGGGCGGTGCCCGAAGACGAAGATGGGCTGGCCCTGGGTCGCGGGATCCTTCGAGATCGCCTCAAGCTCGGCGTAGAGCCAGTTCGACTGCGTGGTGTTCCACGCCTCGGTGTTCACGACGAACGCGGGGAATCCGCCGATGCTCGACTCGTAGTAGCCGGTCTCTGTGGGAAACCAGTCTGTCGGGTACTCGGCGGCCATGCGGTGCACGTAGTCGTCGTGGTTGCCGAACGTCATCATGACCTGGGTGTCAGTCATCCCGGTGCGAGCGAGGTTCTGCTCGAGCATGCGCCGGGGGTGCTGGTGGTCCTTCGCCGAGTTGAAGTAGTTATCGTTGATCTGGTCGCCGTTCGAGACGAGGGCGTCAGGGTTTGGGGCGATGCGCTTAAGCGCGTCGAAGTAGCCGGTCCACTTGTCCATCGCTGGGCCTTCGCCGGTCGACAGGTGAATGTCGCTCATTACGGCGAACTGGGAGAGTGGCTCCTCAGTTGTCTTGACAAGAATTCCGCGGATCGTCGCCTGGCTCTCGCCGCGTGCGGTGAAGGCGACGGCGCTGAGGTTCGCGGTCTTCTCGACGAGGATCGGGCCAGTCGCCACCGGGCTCTGCCTGGTGGGGTGGGAGCCGTCGAGTGTGTAGCGGATCTCAGCCCCGGGCTCCGCAGTCAGCGTCACGTTTTGCGGGCCGACATAGCGGCCGCTTTCGTGGCTGGCTGCGGGTGCTGCGGGGGCGGCATTGGCCTCTTGTGAGGCGGCGGCTGGGGTGTGAGCGGGCAGTGCTGCCTGCGCACCGAGCAGTGCGACTCCGGTGAGTGCGAGCGCCGCGATTCTGCTTCTGGACATGAAGTTCTCCTCCTGCTGCGCATCGAATTGCGCACCAGAGTCAAACTTGTCTATACAGCATGACGGCAGGCGAACGGCGGCATGACATGAGAGTGAATCTTGCTTCACTCGCGGTTTACGGGCGGCTCGGGATCCGGCACGACGCTGCTCGTCAGCCCCAAGCCCCGTCAGGGCTCCACACCCCCGTTTCATCCATTCCGAGCTATTTTCGGCCCTCACAACAGTCGGTTTGAATTAATCGGGTCGGAGAGGAAAGGGGCGGAGGGGAAGGGGCGGAGGGGAAAGGGGCGGAGGGGAAGGGGCGGAGGGGACGGGGCGGAGGGGAAAAGGAGAAAGGGGGAGGAGGGGGTGAGGGGTGGCTCCCGGGTTGACCGGCGGTTCGAGGGGGCGGGGCCTCAGCGCGCGGTTCTGGATCGCGCAGGCCCGGTGGGGCTGGCCCATGGGCCAGCCCCACCGGGCCTGCTGTGTCGTGTTAGCTGGCGCGCTGCGAGCGTCGTCGGGTTAGCATCGCTGCGATGCCGAGGCCGAGCAGCAGGGCCGCTGCGGCAGCGTATCCCAGAGGTCCTACCGCGCCGCTGTCTGCGAGCGCTGCACCAGGCTTCGATTCGAGGCTGGGGTTGGCAGGCTTGTTCTCTGCGGGAAGCTCAGGGGGCGTGTCAACCCCAAACTCGGGCTTCTCCTCGTCGGACGGGTGGGTTTCGTCGGACGGGTGCGTTTCATCGGACGGGTGCGTTTCGTCGGACGTCGAGGTGTCGCAGGTGACGGTCGCGAGCTCGTGAGTCCAGGTCGCAGTGCCGTCTTCGCCGAGCGTCCAGCCCTCGCCGGGCTGTGCTCCGGTGAGGGTGTAATCAGCGTCGGCAGTCGCGGTGATGGTCGCGGTGTTACCGGTGATGGTGACGTCGCTGTAGCTGATGCCGTGGCCGGCCGCAGGCGCCGCGACGGACTCGCTGAGCGTCTTGCCCGCGGTGTCGGCGGTGCACTCGGGCACGGGCGTGACGACCGGCTTCGCGAGGGTCGCGACCGTGTCGGGCAACTGGGTGGCGATGCGGACCGTAAAGAAGAGGTGGCCGGTGTGGCCCCCGCTGCCCCACTCGGCCGCGTCTGCCGGCTTCTGCTTCACGAACGGGGGCGTGCCGGCCGGCGGGTAGCCCCAGATCAGCCGCATCGGGAAGACCGCCCCAGGATCCGTTTCGCCAGACGGGCTTGTCGCGTCAATGACGAACGCATAGAGGGTGCCGGCTTCAACGACGGGGCGATCGGAGAACGTTGCTGTTGCCGTAGCCAGCGGGTACGGCGCTTCGTCTGGCTTGGTCGCGTCTTCGAAAGAGAGTGAGCCCTGGCCGCCCGTGACGGGTGCAGGGTAGACCTCGCCATCTTCACCTACCCTGTGAAGGGAGAGGCTGGTGAACTCGGGGGAGTTCTCGGCGGTGACCGTGACGGAAATATCGTGAAGTGCACCGTCTTGAGTGGGGGAGAACGGCTGGGCGATCAGCTCAGGCGAGGGAGCAAGTTGGGAGAGCATGCTCGACTGGCTGTAGTCGTGTGCCTGATCCACCGTGATCTCCTCGGCCGCGTGGGCGGCGGTCGCCGGCCCGGCTACGCCAATGAGCAGCGCGGCTCCAGCGGCGACTGCCGTGGCATAGCGCCGCGATCGCTGTAACGGTGTGTGTGATTGCATGACAAATCCGCCTTCTTTTCGCGTCTTTTTGGGCACGGAAAGTGATCCCCCCAGTGAGGCAGCGTAGGCGGGAGCCTCAGTAGTCGCAAACCCGATGCTGGGAAAGTTCACAGTCTCGCCACCTTTAACTTGCACACTAGTGTGCACTATTCGTAGAATTGTCCTCGTGAGACAGAGCTGGCAGATATTTACACGGGACGTGAAGCGACTCGCGCGGCAACGCAAGGCGTGGATCATTGTCGTCGGCATCTTGGTGACCCCCGCGCTCTACGCCTGGTTCAACATCAATGCGTTCTGGGATCCGTACGCGAATACCCAAAACGTGAAGATCGCCGTCGCGAACCTCGATCGGGGAGGCGAGTCAGAGCTCACCGGCAAGGTGAACATTGGCGACCAGGTGGTTGAGCAGCTGGCGGAAAACGACCAGCTCGGCTGGCAATTCATGAGCGAGTCAGAGGCGCAGCGTGCCGTGAAGCGCGGCGATGCCTACGCGGCGATCGTGATTCCCAAGGACTTCAGCGCCGATCTGCTCACGATGACGACCGGCGAGTTCACGCAGCCCGCGCTCGAGTACTACGTGAACGAAAAGGCGAGCGCGATCGCGCCCAAGATCACCGACGTTGGGGCAGCAACGCTCAGCTCGCAGATTACGAGCGCTTTCAAAGAACAGGTCGCCGCAGCCGCAAGTGAATCGGTCAAAGACGGCGGCCAATCGGTCGAGACGAAGCTCAACGATGCTCGCGGGGACACCCTCAACGCCTTCGACGACGCCGCCAAGACGATTGACTCTGCCCGGAAGAACATCGCCAAGCTGCAGGACGGGCTCGGCTCATCACGCGAGTCGCTCGCCTCGTCGCAGGCGACCCTCGGTGAGGTGAAGACGATCCTCGGCGACATGCAGGTCGCAGTCTCTGAAGCGCAGGCGCTCGCCGCCGAGACGCAGCAGCAGATCGTGACGTTCGGTGACGCCGCAACGAGTGCATACCTGCAGGGCACCACTCTGCTCGCCGACGCTGCCGCCTCCGCAAACGTCTCGGTGTCGGAACTCAGCCAGCAGCTCACCCAGGCCAGCGGTCGGCTCGACGCATCGATCACTGAGCTCACGGCAGTAGTCGCTGCGAACGAGCAGACGATCGAGCAGCTCACTGAGCTGCTGGCCCAAGCCGAGCCGAACAGCGAGGTCGCGGAGCGTCTGCAGAGCGCGCTGGACATGCTCAAGGACCAAAACGCCGCGCACCAGCAGCTGCTGGGCGACCTCGCGGGAGTGAACACCGACACCGCCGCGGCCGTGCAGGCGGTTGCCGGCGCGGCTGACGCACTCGGAGGAGCAATGGACTCCACGAAGGGTGCCGCCGCCGGGATGCGAGCCGCCCTGAGCGAGACGGTGCCCGAGGTGAACGCCGCGATGACCAAGCTGTCGGCGAGCGCGGGGGCTTTCGGCGCTGCGCTCGGCGCGCAGCAGACCGTGATCGACCAGGCAGCTACCCTGCTCGGCGACATCGGCACCCAGCTGGGGGCGACCGGCGATGCCCTCGAGCGCTTTGACGGCGACCTGAAGAATATGGGGGCTGGCGTGCAGACCGCACGAGCGGACGTGCTCGCACTCGGCACAGCCTCCGATTTCGGGGCGCTTGCTACTCTCACGGGGCTCGACCCGCAGCAGATCTCCGAGTTTGTGGCCTCGCCCGTGACGATCGATGAGCAGGCCGTCTTCCCCGTTGCCGCCTACGGCTCCGCGATGGCAGCGTTGTTCACGAATCTTTCGCTCTGGATCGGTGCCTTCGTGCTCATGGTGATCTTCAAGATTGAGGTGGACACCGAGGGCCTTGAAGACGTCACGGTGAGTCAGGCCTACATGGGTCGCTTCTTCCTGCTCGGATCGCTTGCGATGCTGCAAGCGGTCATCGTGAGTATCGGAAACCTCATCATTGGCGTGCAAACCGCGAGCGCCGTCGCGTTCGTGGCGACCGCTGTCTTCACCGCGCTCGTCTACGTGAGCATTATCTATGCGCTCTCTGTCGCGTTCGGCCACGTCGGTCGCGGCCTCTGCGTGCTGCTCGTGATCATGCAGATTCCGGGTGCCTCGGGGCTGTACCCGATCGAGCTCATGCCGGGGTTCTTCCGCGCAATCTATCCGCTGCTGCCGTTCTCCTACGGCATCGATGCGATGCGTGAGACCATCGCTGGCTTCTACGGCGGCCACTACTGGCGCTTTGTCGGGGTGCTCGCGCTCATGATGCTGCTCGCCTTCGTGCTCGGGCTGGTGCTCCGCCGCAGGCTCGCAAACTTCAACCTGCTCTTCAACCGCGAGATCGCCTCGACTGACCTGCTCATCGGCGAAAAGGTGCAGGTTGTGGGCTCGGGTCATCGGCTCGCGGACATCTTCCGCGCGGTGCAGCACCAGGGGGAGTACCGCGAGGATCTGGATCGGCGCGCAAAACCGTTCACCGAGCACTACCCCGCACTCAAGCGGGTCACGCTCATCGTCGGTATCACCGGCACCGTCACGATTGCGGTGGCGGCGTGGGCGCTTCCCAACGCGAAGGCCCCGCTGCTCGGAATCTGGGTGCTCTGGTGCCTGCTCGTGATGGGGTTCCTCGTCGTCATTGAATACATCAAGCAGAGCTACGCTCACGCCCACGAGCTCGCCGCGACGGTATCCGCGCCGTCGCCCGTGACAGCCACCGTG
>NZ_JBLUNZ020000032.1:0-11240 GCF_048061935.2 Leucobacter sp. BZR 635
TCGGCGAGGTCGTCTTCCGCGGAAACACGGTGATGCTCGGGTACTTCAACGATCCCGAGGCGACGGCGACGGCCTTCGAAGGCGGGTGGTTCCACTCCGGCGACCTTGGCGTCATGCACCCGGACGGCTACATCGAGATTAAGGACCGAGCGAAAGACATCATCATCTCGGGCGGCGAAAACATCTCGAGCGTCGAGGTCGAGAGCGCGCTCGCCGGCCACGCCGCAGTGCAGGACATCGCCGTGGTCGGCTACCCCCACGAGCACTGGGGCGAGCGCCCGAAAGCATATGTGCTCGTGCGCCCGGGTGCCTCGGTCACCGAGTCCGAGCTGCTCGAGTTCGCCCGCGGATCGCTCGCGCGCTACAAGGTGCCCGACTATGTGGTGTTCGTCGAGCAACTGCCGCGCACCGCGACCGGGAAAGTCACGAAGGGCGCGCTCCGGGCGCTCGCTGACCGCCCAGTGGCGATGCAGGGGGCGCGGTAGCTGCGCTCGCTGACACCGGGGCCCGCGGGCCCCGGTCCCCGCGGTGCCCGCGAGGAACCGGGCATACTGGGAGCATCATGCTGAAGGTCATTGCGCAAGACTTCATCCGCCCGGATGCCATCGAGACGGTGCTGCCGCTCTACCGCGAGCTCGTCGAGCTCACCAGGCAGGAGCCGCTGAACATCTCGTATGAACTGTTCATCGACGAGGAGCAGCCGGGCCACTTCATCTTCGTGGAGGAGTGGCCCGATCGCGCAGCCCTCGACGCGCACTGCGAAACCGAACACTTCAAGCGCCTGGTGCCGCAGATCGACGCCTTCCAGGCCGAGCCCGACACCTACATTCAGATGCGGCCGGCGTTCCCCGAGGGGTGAGCTGATACATCGGCGAGCTGGTCTCGCGGCTTGGATCGCGGAAAACCAGGCCGTTGCCGCTCAGCCCAGTTGCTGTCTCGCGGGTGGCACAGGGTTCAGGTGTCGGCGTGCGTTCATAGCTGAGACGATGAGTCCACCCGCGAAGAGCGCGAGTGACCAAGCCATGCCTGCTCCCGGGTTCGCGCCGGTGGCTGTGATCTTAGTAGGCACCGCTCCCCACCGCGGCTGCTCTTCAGCTTGCCTGAGTGGCGCGGTGTTATCGACGGCCGGGGATCCATCCGAGGTGCCACCGGTGTCTCCTCCTCCTCCTGGGCGACGGACTCCGCGATGACCGTCACCTCGTGGGGGCTGGGACTGCGACGCGAGGTGCTGCTCGTCACCCCGATACGAGGCAACAATCTGCTGCGTGCCAGCTGTGAGGCGTGGGGTTAAAAGTGACGCTAACCTAGCACTGAGCGTGGCGACGCTGAGTGACCCGGTTCCCGAGAGGAACTTGACTTCGTCGCCCGGCTCGCCCCAAGCAACACTCGCCGTGAAGGTAACTGTCTCTCCGTTTAGAGCGGTGCTCCCAGCCAGCCGCGTCGTCATCGTCCTCGGCAGTGCACCCGCTGAGGGACAGCACAGGGCAGAACAGTGCGGGATGCTGCAAGAAGTAGCCGTCTGGATGGCTGCCGGACTCCACGGGGCACTGGCGATCATCGCCATCTCGTGAAAGCCTGCCTGAGACACCGTGAGCTTTTGTGACTGTCACCATTCGAGGTTGGTGCGGCGGGCTCGTTGCGGCCCCTCTCTGACGCTGGTAGCGACTTCTGGCTCAGACGCGAAGAACCCCTGTGCTGCTTTCCAAGTCTCTATCTCTGCCGGTTCACAGGCCGATCATGACTGGTGAAGAGGTTCAAAATCTTTTTCGAAAGATTCTGTTTTGGGCCACATTTGAGGGCTTGAATGTCGGTGGTGCGTGTTTGACTACCGTCATGAAAGCGAAGCCGCAGATCCGGGACGAGGCCATCACCGGCCTCGAAGACGCGACGCGCAACATCCGCGTCGCGGAAGCGACCCGCCTCGAGCATCTCGCACGCGGTTACGGGGCAGTCACTGGCGGCGACATGGCCACACGGGCCTACATCACTGAGGCTGCGCTCGCGCTCGGGGTGTCCGAGCCGCGCGTCGCATCCATGCTGGGGCTTGCCGTGTTCCTCACCGACACTTACCGCGACACTCACGCACTCGTCCGCACTGGTGAGATCTCACTGCGGCATGCGGAGATCATCACTGATGCGGGAATGGTCATCACGAACGTCACCGCGGCCGGCGTTGACCAGGCAGCGATCGCCCTCGCGCTCGAGCAGGACGAGCTCGCAGAACAGCGCCGTCACGCGTACGAGCAAGAGGTCTTGGTGTATGCGCGTGAGCTCACCCCGAACCGGCTACGCCCAGTCGCAAAACGCCTCGCAGAACGCTGGGCGGTTGAACCGATCGAAGTACGCCAGGCCCGGGAAGCGAAGAAGCGGCGGGTGACCGTCGTGCAGCTGGGTGAGGGCATGGCAGAGCTGCGCGCCTACCTGCCCGCGGTGCAGGCTTTGGGGCTGTACGACCATCTCACCCGTGTCGGGCGGGCGGTGAAGCGGGGCCTCATCCCGGCACCAGCCCGTCCAGAGGGGCTTGGTCTTGGCGCTGAGCAGCCGGAACCCACAGTCATCGATGCTGATGGTACTGGCAGTGGTGCCGAAGCCCCGGATACGCGCGGGCTCGACGAGCTGCGGGCCGACGCGTTCTACGCGCTCCTCAGCCGCGACCCCTTCGACGCCGCCGAAGCAGCCGCACACAGCACCGGCGCTGAACTGCAGGGGCGGGTGCAGCTCGTCCTCACCGCAGCAGGCGTCGACGCCCTCCTCAACACACACGGCGGCACCATCACCCGAGACAGCAACACCCCAGCGGGCGACGTCAAATGCGAGCTCAAGGGGTACGGGCCGATCGATATCGAGTCAGTACGGCCGCTCATCGCCGGCCGGCAGCAGTGGGACCTCGTCACCGTCTGCACCCACACAGGAACTGTCATCAGAACAGACACATACCGGCCGAACAAGTCACAGGAACGGTTCCTCGTCGCCCGCGACGGCCACTGCAGGTTCCCCGGCTGCGTCTCCCCGGTCTACCGATCCGAAATCGACCACACCATCGACGCAGCCCTCGGCGGGCACACAGCTACCGACAACCTGGCACATCTCTGCCGCAGCCACCACACGTTGAAAGGCAACTCGGACTGGACCGTGCGACAGCTCGCGGGCGGAGTACTGGAATGGACCGCGCCGTCCGGCCGCATCCACATCGACAGACCACGGGATCTACTCCCGGAACACCGAGCCTCACGACACACACCCAAACGCAAGGTCAGATTCCAACCCACGGTGAGAGAACCCGAAGTGCATCCTTTCTAGTTGCCCGGGATAGCCGGCTCTTCACAGTCGAGGGCCAGCGCGTGGCTGACGGCACTCGATTGCTCTGAGTGCTCTCCTCCGGGCCAACGGGTCGTAGCGAAGCCCCTTCGCGCAAAGGTTGCCATGCTCTCAACGCGAAACAGAAGCGCTGCCCAACCCCAGACTCCTGGGGCCGGACAGCGCTTCTGCTTCGCGGAACTCCGCGTTGGTGCGCGTCTCGAACGGGCTAGGCCGCGCGCTTGCGACCGCGGAAATGCCAGTAGCTCGCGATTGCTGCGCCAATGGCGAGCCAAGCGAGGCCAATCATTTGCGCGTTGGTGCTGGCATTCCAGAGCGCGTAGCCGAGGACTAGGGTTCCGATAATGGGTGAGATCCAGTGCAGGAACACATTTCGGCTCCGTGAGATAACTCCGAAATGCACGATGACTGCAACGTTGAGCAAGATGTATGCGGTGAGGGCTCCAAAAGTCACGAGGGTCGTCAGCAGTTCCTGCTCGGTGGTACCGAGGATGCCGACGATGAGGGATAGACCTGCGATCAGCAGCATTGCGTTGCGGGGCACCTGGCGGTTGCTCACGCGAGCGAAGATCCGCGGGAGTTGACCGTCACGGGCCATGCTGAATACAAGGCGGCTTGAGGTTGCCTGCGAAGCGATCGAGTTCGCAAATATCGCGATGAGTGCAGAAGTGAGCGTGATCACAACCTTGAACCAAGGGCCGACCACCTCTCCGGCGATGTTGTAGAACGCGTTGTTCGTGTCGTCGCCTGCAGCAAATTCGGTTCCCGTGGGCACAAACAGCGCAGCGAGGTAGACCTGCAGGACGAAGATTACGGTGACTGCGACGAGCACGATCATGGTTGCTCGTGAGACGGTGGCACCGCCGCCCTTGGCTTCTTCATTGAGCGTTGAGATAGCGTCGAAGCCGATGAAGCTCAGTGCCGCGATCGGGATCGCGCCGAACACGATCGCCCAGGAAAACTCCTGCGCCTGGAAAATTGGCGCCAGGGAGAACTCTGCGCGGCCTTCGAACACAGCGACAACCGCGCCGACGACGAAGATTCCGAGGACGAGTACCTGGATCGCGAGGAATATCTTGTTCATGCCAGCGGTGAGGGTGATCCCGCGCAAGTTGATAGCTGCAGCGAGGAGCACGAAGATAATAATCCAGACGAACTCAGGAACACCGGGTACCACCGTGACCATCGCGGCGGCCGCGAATACTGAGAGTAGCGCAGGGAGCAACAGGTAATCGAGCAAGATCGCCCAGCCTGCGATGAAACCGATAAAGCGGTTCATGCCGAGACGGACGTATGAGTAGACACTGCCGGCGACCGGGAACCGCTTCGCCATTTCCTTATAGCTGAGCGCGGAGAACACCATGGCGAATGCCGCGACTAGGTATACCAAGGCAGGCATTCCGCCCGAGAAGTTGTAGATGATGCCGAATACCGCGAGAGGGGCCATCGGCACCATGTAGATAAGGCCATACACGACCACATCTAGGAGCGACATGGAGCGGCGAAGCTCCTGGGAATAGCCAAGATCCTCGAGCGAGGCTTCGGCCCCTTGGGAGTTTTCAGGGGTTGAGTGCGTCATTGCAGTTGTTCCTTTGGGTGAGGGGTTTAGACGTTGCGGAGAAAGTCGCGGAGGGCTGTGAGATAGGCATCTGGCTGTTCTAGGTGGACGCTGTGGGTGCCTTCTGGGAAGACGTTGACCGTGCTGAGCTTGCTCATGGACGCAAACCGTCGAACCGTTGCCGGGCGCGCCTCATCATCAGCTCCCGTCAACCAGAGGTTCGGGACCTGAAGGCCGGCTATGGAGCCTGAGCGGTCATGGCCTTTGAGGTTGCCAGTCTGGGTGAACTCATTTGGCCCCCACATCGTGTTGTAAGCATCGGCGTTTTGGCCTGAGTTGGACGCGAGGATAGGGGCAGGCCATGGTTCGATGCGGCAGAAGTGGCGGCGATAGAACTCGGCTTCGGCGACGGCGTAGCCTTCATGGCTCGCCCCCGCAGCAATGGCCTCCCTGTCTGCCTCTGGGAGGAGCGCAACGAGTTCGTTTGCATCCGCGATCCACTGGTCCACGCTCACGAGGGGGCTCGCGAGGATCAGTGATGCTGCGATGGCTGGATGCGCCTCATGGAATGCGAGGGCGAGCATACCGCCCCAGGAATGTCCGTAGATGTGTGCTTTTTCAATTCCGAGCTCGCGCAGGAGTCGCGCGAGATGATCGACGTGCGCCTCGACAGTCCACGCAGTGCCATCAGTTGCCGCATCGGAGCGTCCGCAACCGATCTGGTCGTACCGAATGACCGATCGCTCGTCCGACAGTGCGTCCAGCGGAGCCAGGTAGTCGCTCGGCGAGCCCGGACCTCCGTGAAGGAGTACGACCGGTATTGCGTCGGGGGCTGGGGAAGGCGGTCGCGTCACCTGATACCACAGCGAACCGTGCTGCGTCGGGGCGAGGCCAGTCTCGATCGTTGACTCTTGCTTCAATGGTGCTCCTTTGAACATGAACTTTCCCCATCATGCCACAAAAGGTTCTATCATGGGACCTTTGATTTGTGTCTTAATTGACCTATGAGATTTGATGCTGAGGAAGGCTCCGAGCGCGGGCGGAGTGCCCCGCTGCTGGGACTTGTCCAGGGGCAAACTCTTACCGACGAAATCGCGGACAGGCTTGTGACGGCTCTCGCTCTTGGCGACTACCTTCCAGGGGCGCGGCTACCGACCGAACGGGATCTCGCAGCGATGCTCGGAGTAGGGCGCGTGACGGTTCGGTCCGCGATAGAACGCTTGGTCGGCCTCGGCCTTGTGCGGAAACAGCAGGGTAGGGGCGGTGGAAGCTTTGTCGTCGAACCGGCCACGCTTGAGGCCCGGGCTTCGATCGAACGAGTTCTCTCGGCTACCTGGGACAAACTTATTGACCAGCACGAGGCGCAGAGCTGGATGCACGGCGCAATCGCTGCGGCGGCTGCCGAACGCAGAACCGATGACGATCTGGCGGAGCTCAAGGAGCGGCTTGAGAGTTATCGAAGCGCCGAGTCCGGCGGAGCTGCGCAGAAGGCTGATGAGGCCTTGCATCTCGCGATTGCGCGAGCCACTCACAGTCCAGCGCTACAGGGCTTGTTGGTCACGCTTGAGTCCCAGATTCATTTGTCGGCACCAGCACACCCGTGGGGTTCGGAGCGCGGGCGTCGTGACATGGAGCAGCGCGCGTTGATCGATCACGAGGAGATCGTCGCGGCAATCGAAGCGGGAGACGTTGTTCGAGCGCACGAAGTTGGGCGAGTCCATGCGCGGATCAACATGGAACACCTCGAGAACGCGCTCCGCGATGCTTCGCAGGACGGTCCGGATAGTGGCCCATCGTCGTTGTCCTGATCGCTTCAGCCCGAGCCGATATCTGGGGAAACGTCTACTGTGAAATGATCCCCTGGGTCCGTGAGTGGGCCGAGCTCGCGAGGCCGACCGCCTCAGCAAACAAAAGCGGCTCCAGCGCCAAACGCTGAAGCCGCATCACACGTGCCCCCGGCAGGATTCGAACCTGCGGCCTACGGTACCGGAAACCGGCGCTCTATCCCCTGAGCTACGGAGGCGAGCAAATGTAACTCCCCAAGCCTAGCGCACCCGCGAGCGCGCGTGGAACCCTGTTGCGCCGTCGGGCGGTTCGGTCACCCAGCGCCTGACGGTAGACTTGTCGCTTGTGACGCCTCAAGAACTTGCACAGGCCCTTGCCCAGATTCTCGCTGCCAACTTCGCCGCCCGCGGAGGAGACGCAGCCGACATTGCCGTGACCGAGCAGGACACGCAGCTGGAGCGACCGAAGAACCGAGAGCACGGCGACTGGGCGTCGAACGTTGCGATGAAGTTTGCGAAGCGTATTGGCACGAACCCGCGCGCGCTCGCTGAAGAGCTCGTCGCTGAGATCGAGAAGATCGACGGTGTCGCGAAGGCAGAGATCGCGGGCCCCGGTTTCATGAACATCACACTCGACGCCGCGAGCGCGGGCGAGACCGCCCGTCGCGTCGTCGAGCAGGGCGCGAACTACGGCCGCAGCGACGTGCTCGCCGGCCAGCGCATTAACCTCGAATTCGTGAGCGCGAACCCGACGGGCCCGCTGCACATGGGACACACCCGCTGGGCTGCGCTCGGCGACTCGACAGCCCGCGTGCTGCGCGCCTCGGGTGCAGAGGTCACGAACGAGTACTACATCAACGATGCCGGCTCGCAGATGAACAAGTTCGGCCGCTCGGTGCTTGCGGCCGCGCTCGGTGAGGAAGCTCCCGAGGATGCCTACCCGGGCGAGTACATCCAGACGCTCGGTGCGCAGGTGCGCGAGCAGCTGCCGAACCTCGCGGAGCTCGCTGCGGAGGATCGCGACGCCGCACTTGAGCAGACGCAGGAGCTTGCATACCAGCTGCAGCTTGCCGAGATCAAGGAATCGCTCGAGCGCTTCAACGTGCACTTCGATGTCTACTTCTCGGAGCGCACGCTGCACGCGAAGGGCGAGAACGGCGAGCCGAGCCAGATCGAGCTCTCGATCGACCGTCTCCGCGAGCAGGGTCACGTGTTCGAGGAGGACGACGCGATCTGGGTGCGCACGACCGATTTCGGTGACGATAAGGATCGCGTCTTCACCCGTGGCAACGGCATCTACACGTACTTCGCGGCCGACGCCGCCTATTACCTGTCGAAGATGGACCGTGGCTTCACAGAGAAGATCTACCTGCTTGGCGCAGACCACCACGGCTACATCGGTCGCCTCACCGCGATCGCGGGCGCAGCGGGCGACAACATTGAGACCGACATCACGGTGCTCATCGGCCAGATGGTGAACCTTGACGGTGCGAAGCTGTCGAAGCGTGCCGGCAACATCATCGAGCTCACCGACCTGCTCGAGTGGCTCGGCTCTGATGCGCTCCGTTACTGGCTCGCGCGCTACCCGGCGGATTCGCCCCTCTCGCTCGACGGCGAGAAGGTCCGGAGCCGCACCAACGACAACCCGGTGTTCTACGTGCAGTACGCACACGCCCGCACATGCGCGGTGGATCGCAACGCTGAGGCCGCGGGCATCACTCGCGAGGCCTTCGCCCCCGAGCTGCTCACGCATGAGACTGAGACGGATCTGCTTGGCAAGCTGCAGCAGTACCCGGGCATCGTCGCGGGTGCTGCCGAGTTGCGCGAGCCGCACCGCATCGCGCGCTTCCTTGAGGAGTTCGCTGCCGCCTACCATCGCTGGTACGACAACTGCCGGGTGATCCCGCTCGGTGAAGAGCCGGTCACCGACCTGCACCGCACCCGCCTGTGGCTGAACGATGCCGCCGGCCAGGTGCTGCGCAACGGACTCGACCTGCTGGGCGTTTCTGCGCCAGAGAGGCTGTAACGCTATGCCCCGCTGGCTGAAGGTCGTCATCGCGCTCGTCGTGTCGGTTGGCGTGCTCGCGGGGCTTGCGGAGTGGGGGCTGCGGCTCATCGTTCCGGGTGTCGTTGAGAGCCAGGTCCGGAGCAAATTGGACCTCCCGAAGAGCCACCCGGTCGACGTCGAGATGGGCGGGTCAGCGCTGCTGCACGCGATTCAGGGCGGTGTCGGCGACATTGAGGTTGAGATTCCGGACGCCCCGATCGCGGACGGTGTCATTGCCTCGCTGACGTTCCGTGCCGATCAGGTGCCGTTCGCAGTGACGACGGGGGATCTCACGAACCCGAGCGCTGCGATCTTTGTGCCGGCGGAAAAGCTGGGGCCCGTGATCTCGATGCTCACGAGCGGAGTCGCGGACACGGGGAAGACGAGCGGCGGCGACCTTGTTGTCGGCCGCACGATCGATGCCCTCGGCTTCCAGGTGCCCATCGAGGCGACGCTGAACCTCGCCGTCGAAGACGGTCAGGTGCGTGTCGAGCCCACCGGGCTCTCTGCGGTCGGCTTTGACCTGAGTTCGGAGCAGCTGGCGGCTGCGACGGGTGGGCTGCTCGATCCGTTGCTCTCGACGCGCCTGATGTGCGTGAGTGACAAGCTGCCCGCGGGCGTCACGCTCGAAGACATCACCGTCACGACGGGCGGTGCCCGCGTGGGCGTCTCGCTCGCGCCTGACTTCCTGTCGAATGCTGCGCAGCGGGCGCCGGGCACCTGCGAATAGCCGGCACCTGCGAATAGCCCGCACCTGCGAAGAGCCCGGCCCCTCGGTGCCCGTGGGCGACCGGGAGGCCGGGCGAGGATCCGCGGGCGTCACGGCCACGCGAGCCGTGACGCCAGTCGGCAACTACTGCATGGTGTTGACGATGAGCCCGATGTGGGTGAAGAAGTTCATCGCGCCGAACAGCAGGAAGATGATGCCGGTCACGAGCCAGGTCACGCCGACGAGCTTCGCGACGCCAGACAGCGGCTTCTTCGAGGAGAAGCCGCGAAGCGCGATCGGGAAGAGCGCAGCGCCCAGGCCGACGAACGCGAACAGCAGCGACATGAAGATCGCCTCGATCATCGGGTAGTCGGCGACGATGCCCGAGATGGGCTCCTCAGCGGGAGCGGCGAAGAGCTGGAAGACGAGGCCTGCGAGCGCGATCCCGAACAGTGCGAGACCCATGCCGAGCACGAAGATGCCCATGGGGCGAGCGACTGCGGCGGCCTCGGCTGCGCGATCCTCTGCGGCAACGATCTGGTCGCCGCGCTTCCACATGTAGAGCGAGGCTGCGAGCAGCAGCGCGCCGAACGCGAGGCTCGGCTCACCGAAAACAATATTGTCGAACGGGAAGTAGAGGGCGAACGGCCACTCGAGCGTCATGTGCAGACCGGTCGCGGTGAGGATGAAGCCCATCACGCCAGCAGCGAGCGCCCAGCCCTCGGCCCGGAAATCCTTGTCGCGGGTGAGCGCGCGGCCGAGCATGTACATGAAGATGAGGCCAGCGCCGGCCGCGACCGCCATGACGGTGTTGTAGGTCGGCATCTGCGTCCAGTCGATGACGAGGCCGGTGTCTCTTCCCTTAAAGAAGTCCTCAATAAAGCTACCCATGGTCTGTTCCTTTCGGGGGTTCTGCGTGGGGCGTCTGTGGGCGCCCGCCTGCGATGAACGTACGTTGGATACAACGCGTTGCCCTGAAATTGTATTCGCTTGCATGCAAACTCGTGTGCTCGCGCACCCACTGAGCGTAAATAGCGGATTGGTAGCCTGCCCAGAGCGGGCGCTATGGTGTCGGGTGACTCCTCTCGACGACGACCAAGGACACCAATGCGCGACGCCGTTTCACCCCCTTCCCAGGCTCCATCCGGAGCACAGTCGGGGTCGATCCCGACGCTCCTCGCCGGCGCGGCCGCGAAGCGCGTCGGCACGCCAGCGCCCGCGATGGTTGTCGCGGCGTTCGACGCCACCGGGCTCACCGGCTGGCACGGTGAGGGCAGCTCGCGACTCGGGGGCGAGCCAGTCACCAGGCAGACGGTGTTTCGCATCGCGTCGATGACCAAGAGCTTCCTCGCAGCGACCGCGCTCGCGCTCAGTGACGAGGGGCGGCTCGACCTCGGGGCCGACATTCGGGCATACCTTCCCGACGTGCGGCTGCACTACGGGGCGCAAACGCAGGCAGTGACGGTCGCCGAGCTACTCGCGAACCGATCGGGGCTTCCCGAAGACAACGCATGGGGTGACCGACAGCTGGGAGCGGAGCGTGAGCAGATCGCCGCACTCGTCGCGGCTGGGATCAGGCTCACCACCCTGCCGGGCATGCAATACCAGTATTCCAATCTTGGAATGTCGCTCGTCGGGCGGGCAATCGAGACGCTCGTCGGGCATCCCATCGAACACGAGATTCGCGAGCGGTTCATCGACCCGCTCGGGCTGACACACACCCGCTTCTCGCCGGAAGAGTACCCCGCGGGCACCGACATCGCCCCCGGCTACCGCACCTTCGATGCGGGGGAGAGCTTCGTCTGCGAACCCATGCTGGGCACC
>NZ_JBLUNZ020000033.1:0-12693 GCF_048061935.2 Leucobacter sp. BZR 635
GAGCGCTTGCCTGCATCGGCGGCCTCTTCAGCACCGTCGACGACATCGCGCGGTGGGGCTGGTTCCTGAGCTCGGCGTTCACTGATACTCCCGACCGCCCAGACCTGCTGTCTGCACGGAGTCGCCGCGAGATGCAGCGCACGCACACGTCGATTGCCGCGCCGCTCTCTCAGGCCCACCGCGATCCCGCGAGCCTCGGCTACGGGCTCGGGCTGTTCGTGTCGGAGGATCGGCGCTTCGGGCGCATGGCCGACCACTCTGGCGGCCTACCCGGCTTCAGCTCGCACATGCGCTGGCACGTCGAGAGCGGCGTCGGCACGGTTGCATTTGGCAACTCCGACGCTTTCAAAGCGGAGACACTCGCGGTCGCGGCGCACGCGCGGCTGCTCGAGGGCGGCAGCGTACCGTCAGCGCGGGTGGTGCCCTGGCCCGAGGCTGTGTCGGCGGCGGAACTCATTGACGATCTGCTGCGAGCGGGGCAGTCGCTCCGCGGTGCCGAGCGCGTGTTCGCGACGAACGTGTTGACCGACGTGCCGGCCGAGGTGCGCGACCGCCGCATCGCGGGACTCGCGGACGAGGTGGGCACACCGGTTGCCCAGGCACCCGTCGCCGCGCGACTCGGCGGGACGACAGATGCCGCGCAGCTCCGCTGGCGCGTCGAGTGCGAGCGCGGCGCACTCGTCTGCGATCTGCGGATGATCGGCCTCGACGCCCCGCTCGTGCAGAGCCTCGCCGTCGCGATCGCGAGCGAAAGCGCACGGAAGCCAGCGGCCGAAGAACCGAGCATCAGGGATCGCGCGGAGATCGTGCTACCGCGTAACGCAGGCGTGCCAGCGGGCTCGAACTAGCGTCTCAGCGTCGCTTCGCGCCCGCTTGGGCGTAACATCCGCGTTCGGGGAGTGCCTGTCTATTAAGATAGAGAGGTTCGTTCGGAAACCCTTCCGTTCGCGCGGCTTCAGGGGCCAAGCCGGGTCCGCTCGCCAGAGGTTGCACATATGCAGCCGACAGAGCGTCCGAGCGTCCAAGTGACACCCACCCAGAGCCGAGGAGCGTCCGATGACCGATCACCGAACCCTTGATGCGAACGCGATTGATGACCGTGTCTTCCCGCGCGGTGCACGCCGGGGGAGCGAATGCGGTGTCCTGAAGATCGGCGGCGTCCGCGCGACCGAGCTCGTCGAGCAGTTCGGGTCGCCGCTTTACGTCGTTGATGAAGACGCGACGCGCGCGACCGCCCGCGAAATCCGTGACGCGCTTCGCGGCGAGGCGCAGCGCGTCGGCACTGACGCGACCGTCTACTACGCGAGCAAGGCATTCTTGAGCGTTGAGACGGCTCGTTGGATGTCCGAGGAAGGCCTCGCGATCGACGTCGCCAGCGGCGGCGAGCTGCTCGTCGCGCTTGCTGCGGGGGTGGAACCGAGCAGGATCGGCTTTCACGGCAACAACAAGTCAGTCTTTGAGATCACCCGTGCCGTCGAGGCTGGGGTCGGGACGATCGTCATCGACAGCGAGATCGAGGTCGAGCGCATTGCCGCGGCGACAGCCGCAGCAGGAAAGCGTCAGCGTGTGCGGCTGCGCGTGAATAGCGGCGTGCACGCTTCGACCCACGACTATCTCGCGACCGCGCACGAAGACCAGAAGTTCGGCATGCCGCTCAGCGCCGCCCCCGCCCTCGTCGGCAAGATCGTCGCCCATGAGGGACTTGAATTTGTTGGCCTGCACTGCCACATCGGCTCGCAGATCTTCGCTACCGAGGGCTTTCGCGAGTCTGCCCGCCGCCTGCTGAGCATCTACGTGGAGCTCGCCGAGATCACCGGCGCGCAGATCCCCGAGCTCAACCTCGGCGGCGGCTTCGGTATCGCTTACACGCCCGAGCAGGCCGGCGAAGCGCCCAACGTGGCCGACATTGCGCGGCAGCTCGCCGATATCGTCGCCGAAGCCAGCCGCGAAGCTGGGATCGCGCTGCCGCACCTTGCCTTCGAACCCGGTCGCGCAGTCGTCGGCCAGTCGGGCATCACGCTCTACACGGTCGGCACCACGAAGCACGTCGACCTCACTGGCACCGGTGAGGCAGACCCCGCAGACCGCGGGTACGCCGAGCGGCTCTACGTGAGCGTCGACGGCGGCATGAGCGACAACGCCCGCCCGGCGCTCTACGGCTCCGATTACCACGTGCGCATCGCGAATCGCGCGAGCGACGAGGCGGCCGCGCTTGTGCGCGTCGTCGGCAAGCACTGCGAGTCGGGCGACATCGTCGTCTACCGCGACGAGCTACCGGCAGACGTGCGCCCAAGCGACATCCTCGCGGTCGCCGCGACGGGAGCGTACTGCTGGTCGCTGTCGAGTAACTACAACTTTGTCCCCAGGCCCCCGGTCGTCGCCGTTCGCGGTGGTGAAGCCCGCACCATCGTGCGCGGCCAGACCGAGGCCGATCTGCTCGCGCAGAGCGTGGTCGCGTAATGGCGACCCACACAACTACACGTCAGAATGAGAACGGAGAACACCAGGTGAACGGCTACCGAGACCTTCGGGTTGCACTGCTGGGATGCGGATCAGTGGGAGCGCAGGTGGCGCGCTTGATTCTCGAGAACGGCGATGAGCTTGCGGCCCGGATCGGGGCGCGTCTCACGCTCGAAGGAATCGCCGTGCGCACGCTCGACGCCGAACGCGACGTCGAGCTGCCCCGAGAGCTCTTCACCACCGACGCCGAGCGCCTCGTGCAGGGCGCCGACATCGTCATCGAGCTCATGGGCGGCATCGAGCCCGCACGCTCGCTGATCCTCCTCGCCCTCGGCGGCGGCGCAGACGTCGTGACCGCGAACAAGGCACTCATCGCCGCGCACGGTCGCGAGCTCGCTGACGCCGCAGACCAGGTCGGCGCGCAGCTGCTCTATGAAGCATCGGTTGCCGCTGCGATCCCGATCCTCCGCCCGCTCCGCGAGAGCCTCGCGGGCGACCACATCACCCGCGTCATGGGGATCGTGAACGGCTCGACGAACTACATTCTTGACCGGATGGATCGCTTCGGCGAATCCGCCGAGTCCGCGATGAAGCTCGCGAGCGATCTCGGCTTCCTTGAAGCCGACCCGACGCTCGACGTCGAGGGCTTCGACGCCGCGCAGAAGGCGACGATTCTCGCGAGCATCGCGTTCCACACCGAGGTGCCCGAGAGCGCTGTGTACCGCGAGGGCATCACGAACGTCACCCTTGACCAGATCACCGCGGCCAGGCACGCTGGATTCGTGATCAAGCTCCTCGCCGTCGCCGAACGCCTCACCGCCTCAGACGGCACCGACGGCGTATCGGTGCGGGTCTACCCGGCGCTGATTCCCCGCGAGCACCCGCTCGCCGCCGTCTACGAGGGCAAGAACGCGGTATTCGTCGAGGCCGAGGCTGCAGGCGAGCTTATGTTCTACGGTGCGGGAGCCGGCGGTAACGAGACCGCCTCAGCGGTGCTCGGCGACCTCGTTTCGGCGGCCCGCCGTCACGTCGTCGGTGGCCCCGGTATCCCGGGATCGACGCACGCCGAGTTCCCCGTGCTGCCCGTCGGTGAGGTCATGACGGCCTACCAGGTGATGCTCGAGGTGCGCGACGAGCCGGGCGTGCTCGCCCGCGTCGCCGGGATCCTCGCTGCCTACGGTGTCTCGGCCGCGAGTGTTGAGCAGAACGTTTCGGACGAGGGGCGCGCAACGCTCATCATCGGCACCCACACTGCACGCGAGGCTGATCTCGCTGCCACGGTCGAAGCGCTCGGCGCGGACGACGCGGTCGCCGAGATCACCAGCGTGCTTCGCCGGGAGGGCCGCGCATGAGCTTCGACGCACGCGCACTGAAGGTCCATGTTCCCGCGACCAGCGCGAACCTCGGGCCCGGCTTCGACACGCTCGGGATCGCGCTCGCCTACGGCGACGAACTCACCGTGGTGACGCGCCCGGAATCCGGCGCGACGGTCACCGTTCACGGCGTCGGTGAGGGCGAGGTCGACACCGACGAGCGCAACCTCGTCGTGCGGTCCGCGGCGTTCGTCTTCGAGCGGCTCGGCCGCACGATGCCCGGGCTGAACATTGAGGCCCACAACCGCATCCCGCACGGGCGCGGCATGGGATCCTCCGGCTCCGCGATCGTCGCCGGCGTGATGATCGCCGCTGGACTGCTCGCGAGCGATCCGGAACAGCCGCTCGAACTCACCGAGGCGCAGATCTTCGCGTTTGCGACCGAGCTTGAGGGGCATCCCGACAACGTCGCCCCCGCACTCTTCGGTGGTCTCACAATCGCGTGGACGAACGACGACGGCCCACGGTTTAAGCGCCTGCTCGTGCACCGCGGGGTTTCGCCGCTCGTGCTCGTGCCGACGTTCACGATGTCAACCGAGCACGCCCGCAGTCTGCAGCCGAAGCAGGTGCCTCACGAAGACGCGGTGTTCAACGTGTCGCGTTCCGCGCTGCTCATCGCCGCGTTGACGCAGAGCCCCGAGCTCATGCTCGAGGCGACCGAGGATCGGCTACACCAGAACTATCGCGGCGAGGCGATGCCTGAGACCCGCGACCTCATCGGTTCGCTCCGCGCAGCGGGCCATCCCGCGGTGGTCTCGGGTGCCGGGCCCTCGATCCTCGTGCTGTCCAACGGCTCGGGGGAGCGGCTCGCCGCCGCCGATCTGGTTGCAGAAATTGCCCCGGATTGGCGTGTACTGACACTGGCGGTTGACATCAAGGGTGCTACAGTAGAGGAGATTCCGGTCGACTCTGCGTTCTCTTCGCGGGTGTGACACTTCTTAGTTGGTGTCCCGGATCGATTTCCTAGCCGGGGCGTTTGCCCCCGAGCTTCCCGCACTCTTGTGCATGTTTGAGGCCTGGTGGCCCAAACTCGATAGATTCCGGAAGGAATACACGTGGAACTACATCCTGAAGATCAGACGCCCGCGGCAGACACCGCAGCGGCCGCACCCGTTCGCCGCCGCGCATCACGCCGCGTTTCGGCCGCAGCAGGCGCAGCCGCCGAGGTTGCCGCTGACGTCGCTGTGACCGTCACCGAGGCAGCGCCCGCGAAGGCTGAGGCCCCCGCTGCGGCTGAGGTTGCTGCTGACGCCGCAACCGAGGCCCCCGCCGAGAAGGCCACGCCGAAGCGCGCGACCCGTTCGCGCAAGAAGGCAGAGCCGGCAGTCGAGGCTGCGGTCGACGCCGCTCCCGCGCAGACCAGCGACGCCGCCGACAGCGCACCCGCCGAGGCACCCGCCGAGCCCGCAGCAGAGAAGGCTGCCGAGGCACCGAAGAAGCGCGCGACCCGTTCGCGCAAGGCCGCCGCAGCTCCCGCCGAGCCGGCAGCCGAGACCGCGGCAGAGACCGCCTCCGAACCGCAGGCAGACGCCGCGGCAGAGCCGAAGGCCGAGTCGAAGGCCGCAGAAGCGAAGGCTGAGACCGCCGACGCTGCTGCTGCACCTGCCGAGGAAGAGGCTGCGCAGCCCGCACGCCGCTCACGCCGCCGCGCGACGCAGAACACCGATTCGGCCGACGCCGATTCGCAGGGCCAGAGCGAAGATTCGAAGCCCCGCGGTCGCGGCGGAAACCAGAACGGCGCGAAGAACGACGGCGCGAAGAACGACGGTGCGAAGAACGACGGCGCGAAGAACGACGGTGCGAAGAGCACCGACGCGAAGAGCGCCGACGCGAAGCAGGACGACGCGAAGGCAGAGGCTGCAAAGTCAGACGCCGCGAAGTCCGACAACGACGGCCAGGGCGACCGCCAGGGCCAGAACGACGCCGGCAAGCAGGAGAGTGGTTCGCGTTCGAGCCGCACCCGCCAGCGCGACCGCAAGCGCCGCGGCGGCGACGACCTCGAGATGGAGATCGCAGAAGACGACGTGCTGCTGCCCGTCGCCGGCATCCTCGACGTCCTCGACAACTACGCATTCGTGCGCACGAGCGGCTACCTGCCGGGCGTCTCTGACGTCTATGTCGCACTCGGCCAGGTAAAGAAGTACAGCCTCCGTCGCGGTGACGCAATTGTCGGCGCGATCCGCCAGCCCCGCGAGGGCGACAGCGGCGGCCGCCAGAAGTACAACGCGATCGTGAAGATCGACTCGGTCAACGGTAAGCCCGTCGACGAGACCGAGAAGCGGGCCGATATCACCGAGATGACGGCAATCTTCGCCGAGCAGCCCCTGCGCTTCGGCACGGGCGCTGGCACCCTCGGCGCACAGATCGACGAGCACGCACCCATGGGCCTCGGCCAGCGCGCGATCGTCGCGCTGCCCGCGACGATCCCCGCAACCCGCGTGCTCGCTGAGCTTGCCGCAGCGGTCACCGCGAACGCCCCCGAAGCGCACCTGCTGGTCGTGCTCACGAACGCACGCCCCGAGGAAGCGACTCACCTCGAGCGCACCGTGAGCGGCGAGGTTATCGCCGCAACCTTCGACCGCGCAGCTGAAGACCAGGCAACGGTCGCAGAGCTCGCCATCGATCGCGCGAGCCGCCTCGTCGAGCTCGGCCACGACGTAGTCGTGCTGCTCGACTCGCTCACCGACCTGTCGCACGCCTACCTACAGACACAGCAGGGCAGCCGCACCGCCCCCGAGGCAGTGCAGGCCCTCGCGATCGCACAGGCAAAGCGCCTGCTCGGATCTGCCCGCAACCTCGAGAACGGTGGCTCGCTCACCCTGCTCGCAACCGTGCGCACCCACACGGGCGTTGCCGGAGACAAGGCTCTCCTGCGCGAACTCACCCCCGCGGCCAACAGCTTTGTGAAGATCTCGGGAGGCCGCCAGGCCCCCGAGGTTAAGGCTGAGAAGTCATACACAATCTCGTTCTAAGGCAGTAGAAGAACAGTGTTTGAGCAGGTAGAAGGGCTCCTCGCGGAGCATCTCCGATTGCAGGATGACCTCGCCGACCCCGCGCTGCATGCCGATGCAGCCCGGGCGAAGAAGGTCAATCGTCGTTACGCAGAGCTGAGCAAAATCAAGGTCGCCCACGAACACTGGGTGCACCTTGGCGAGGACCTCGAGGCCGCGCGCGAGCTCGCAAAGGAAGACGACGCCTTCGCGGAGGAGGTCCCCGAGCTGGAGACCCAGCTCGCGGACGCCCAGGAGAAGGTTCGCCGGCTCCTGATTCCCCGCGACCCGGACGACGCGCGTGACGTGATCCTTGAGATCAAGGGTGGCGAGGGCGGTGCGGAGTCCGCACTCTTCGGTGCCGATCTGCTGCGCATGTATATGCACTACGCAGAGTCCAAGGGCTGGAAGTCCGAAATCCTCGAGAAGGACGAGAGCGACCTGGGCGGTTACAAGAACGTCCAGATCGCGATCAAGTCGAACGCGAGCGACCCCTCACAGGGCGTCTGGGCACACCTGAAGTACGAGGGTGGCGTGCACCGCGTGCAGCGCGTTCCCGTGACTGAGTCACAGGGCCGCATCCACACCTCGACGACCGGCGTGCTCGTCTACCCCGAGCCCGACGAGGCCGAAGAGGTCGAGATCAGCCAGAACGAGCTGAAGATCGACGTCTACCGCTCGAGCGGTCCCGGCGGCCAGTCGGTGAACACTACCGACTCGGCGGTGCGCATCACCCACCTGCCGACCGGCATCGTTGTCGCGATGCAGAACGAGAAGTCGCAGCTGCAGAACCGCGAGGCTGGCATGCGCGTGCTCCGTGCGCGCCTGCTCGCGCGGCTCGCAGAAGAAGCTGCCGCCGAGGCGAGCGCGTACCGCTCAAGCCAGATCCGCACAATGGATCGCTCGGAGCGCATTCGCACGTACAACTTCCCGGAGAACCGCATCGCGGATCACCGCACGGGGTACAAGGCGTACAACCTTGACCACGTGATGAACGGCGCAATGGAGCCGATCATCGAGTCGTGCATCCGCATGGACGAGGAAGAGCGCCTGAAGGCACTCGGCCAGTAATCCGTCAGCCAAAACCCTGGTGGACGACAGCCTCTGTGCTGCCGCCACCAGGGTTTTTGCGTGCCTGGGAACGGCCGCCCGGCAGTAGGCTGAAAGCATGTCCACAGCTGTACTTCCCACCGCGCCCATCACCGGCCCGCTCGTGAGTCTCCGTGCCCCCATTGCGGCCGACCTCGAGCCACTGTACGAGATTCTGCTCGAGCCGGAAGTCGCCTTCTGGTGGGTGGGCTACACGCGGGAGCGCGTACAACAGGAGTTCATCGACGCGGTCGAGGTCACCCGCGTCATTGAGATCGAGGGGGAGTGCGCCGGCGCGATGTTCGTGCTTCGCGGAGAGGATCCGGAGTACCCGACCACGGTGATGCACCTCTTCATCGGCACGCGCTTTCGCGGACGCCGCATCGGTGAGGAGGCCCTCGCGCTCGCGATCCAACACGAGTTTCAGCACGGCATCAGCCGGATTACACTCGACCCGAATGAGCACAACGACGGCGCGATCCGCAGCTACGAGCGTCTGGGCTTCAAGCGCATCGGCGTGCTGCGCGACTACCAGGTGCGGCCAAGCGGGGCGCTTGAGGGCGCACTGTTCATGGATCTCACGCGCAGCGACTTTCCCGACGGCCCGCCGCTGCCGCCCCGCTGCCGCCCCGCTAGTCCGCGTCGCCAGTAGGCGCGGAAAACTCGGGAACGGGTCGGGGCCCCAAGTCGGCCATCGTGTTACTGAGTCATAACAAAAGAAAGACGACACGTGATTGTGACTTAAGTGCGATTAGTCTCGTGTGTATCGGGTGCCTTGCGACACGGAGGTCCCCCGCACACACGACGACAGAAATGAGATCACTCATGTCGAAACATCACACACGCACACTCGGGGGAGTCGGCGTCGTCGCGCTGCTCTCCGCCGCGGCACTCGCCCTTGCCGGATGCACGCCATCGAACGGTGACGGTAGCGGAGGATCGGATCCCGCCATTATCTCGACGAACGGCACGGAGCCGCAGAACCCGCTGGTCACCTACGCCACCACCGAGACCGGCGGCGGCAAGATTCTCACTGCAATGTATGCCGGCCTCGTGAGCTTTACGGTCGACGGCGAGATTGAGAACGAGATCGCTGAGTCAGTCGAGAGCGACGACGCGACGCTCTGGACGATTAAGCTCACCGACGGATGGTCATTCACAAACGGTGAGGCCATCACTGCGCAAACATTTGTAGACACATGGACGAATGGTGCGCAGGATCCTGCAGGTGCCTACTGGTTTGCCACGATCGAAGGTGCCGACGACGCGGGTGAATCCGTTCCTACCGGGCTGACTGTTGAAGACACTCTCACCTTCACCGTGCAGTTGAAGGCGCCGGAGGCGGACTTCCCACTTCGACTTGGCTATACCGCCTATATGCCGCTGCCCTCGGTCGCCTTCGAAGACATGGAGGCATTCGGCGAGAACCCGATCGGCAACGGCCCTTACATGCTCGACGGCGAGGGCGCATGGCGCCATGAAGAAGGTATCTCGCTCGTCACGAACCCCGATTACGATGGCAACCGCAAGCCGGTGAACGACGGCCTGGAGTTCATCTTCTATAACGACCTTGCCGCTGCATACGCCGACGCCCAGAGCGCCAACCTTGATCTGTTGGACTCGGTTCCCGATACCGCGTTCGCGACGTACCAGAGCGAGTTTCCCAACCGCTTTGTGAACCAGCCAGCCGCTATCTTCCAGGGCTTCAACATTCCGTATTACATCGATCATTTCGAGGATGGTGAGGAAGGAAGACTGCGGCGAGCAGCGATCTCGATGTCGATTAATCGCGCTGAGATCACGGAGACTATCTTCCAGGACACACGCACGCCCGCGACAGACTTCACGTCCCCCGTGCTGTCCGGATGGACAGAGAGCCTCAAGGGCTCCGAGGTGCTCGACTACAACCCAGACGAAGCGAAACGGCTCTGGGAGCAGGCTGACGCCATCACCCCCTATGAGGGCACCTTTACGCTCGCCTACAACGCGGATGGTGGACACCAGGGGTGGGTTGACGCCGTGGCGAACGCCATCTCAAACACGCTCGGTATTCAAGCCGAGGGCCTGTCACTGCCGACATTCGCCGCGGCTCTCGACCAGCGAAACTCGGCGACCCTGACCGGCGCGACGAGATCCGGGTGGCAGGGCGACTTCCCGACCCAAGCGAACTTCCTCTCGCCCCTGTATTCGACAGGGGGAAGCTCAAACTACGAGGGGTACTCGAGCGCGGCCTTCGACGCGAAGCTCGCAGAGGGCGCGTCGGCATCGTCAATCGACGAAAGTATCGCGCTGTACCACGAGGCTCAGGAGATCCTGTTCGTAGACCTGCCCGCCATTCCGCTCTGGTACTCCAACGCGGTTGGTGTGTGGGGCGAGAACCTCGGCAACGTGGTCTTCGGCTGGGATTCTGTTCCGCTCCACGAGCAAATCACGAAGGACTAGGGTTCCTCACCACCCCTGAGGAGGCACGCCACGCACTCACTACCGCGGGGCGCGCCCCTCCGGGGCAGCTTTTCCAGAGCCAACTCACTTCAGTGAGGAGTAGCGGGTGCCAGGGTATATCGGCCGTCGGCTGTTGCAGCTCATCCCCGTGTTCTTCGGGGCCACATTTCTTATCTACTTTCTCGTGTTCGCGCTGCCCGGAGATCCAATTGCCGCGATGTTCGGCGACCGGCAACCTTCGCAGGCCGCAATCGACGCGATCCGTGCCCAGTACCACCTCGACAGGCCGCTCGTCGTGCAGTACTTCATGTATATCCAAGGCCTGCTGCAGGGCGACTGGGGCACTACCTTTTCGGGACAGCGAGTCATCGACGTGATGATTCGCGCGTTTCCGATCACGCTGCGCCTCGCGCTCCTCGCACTCGCGATGGAGGCCATCGCGGGGGTACTCATCGGGCTCGTCGCGGGGCTGCGAAAGGGAAAGCTGTTCGATGCGAGCGCGCTCGTGGTGAGTCTGCTGCTCATCTCGGTTCCCACGTTTGTGATTGGCTTCGTGATGCAGCTCGTGTTCGGCGTCCAGCTCGGCTGGGCACGAACCACAGTCAGCGCGGCTGCGCCCTGGAACGAACTCATTCTTCCAGCGATCGTTCTCGCCTCGACATCGTTCGCCTACATTGTGCGGCTCACGCGCTCGAGTGTCGCCGAGAACCTCTCGGCAGACTTCGTTCGTACTGCAACGGCGAAGGGACTTCCTCGCCGACGGGTGATCCAGGTCCACGTGCTGCGCAACTCGCTCGTCCCCGTAGTTACGTTTCTCGGCGTGGATCTCGGCGCACTGATGGTCGGGGCGATCGTGACGGAAGGGATCTTCAACATCAATGGCGTAGGCGGAACTATCTACCGTGCCGTGACTATCGGCGAGGGGCCAACTGTGGTGTCCTTCGTTGCGGTCATGGTCATCATCTTCATGATGGCGAATCTCTTGGTAGATGTGCTCTACGCATGGCTCGACCCTAGGATTCGTTATGCCAAATAAGCCCCACCCAGGTCAGGAACACTTCGTCGCAGCTACAGAAGAGACTCCGCTGCGGGCGGTCGACGCGGTCGAGGTGCGAAGCAAGCCTCGAACGACATGGGGCGACGCATGGGAAACCATGCGTTCCCGCCCGATGTTCTGGGTCTCATCAATGCTCATTTTTGTCGTGATCTTCGTGGCCCTGTTCCCCGGAGTCTTCACGAATGAACCCCCGGCCGCCCAGTGCCTCCTGGTGAATAGCGACGGCCCCCCAACCACCGGGCATCCGTTTGGATTCACCCGGCAGGGGTGCGACGTTTTCTCGCGGGTGCTGCACGGCTCCCAAGCCTCTGTGTTGGTGGGAGTGGTCGCAACCCTCATGGTCGCCGCCTTTGGGTCCGTAGTCGGAGCGCTCGCAGGCTTCTATGGAGGATGGTTGGACGCGGTGCTTTCCCGTTTGGCAGACATCTTTTTTGCGATCCCAACGATTCTTGGAGCAATCGTGCTCATGTCGGTGGTGGCCGAACGCACGCCGCTCGTGGTCGCAACGGTGATCGCCCTGTTCGCCTGGCCGCAGATCCACCGCATCATGCGCGGCGCGGTACTCTCGGCTCGTCAGTCGGACTATGTGATGGCTTCGCAAGCGCTCGGACTGTCCCCGTTCCGCATCCTGGTCAGGCACGTGCTTCCCAACGCGGTAGCACCCGTCATCGCGGTCGCGACGGTGGCTCTTGGCACGTACATCGTGGCCGAGGCGACACTCTCGTTTCTCGGTGTTGGGCTTCCGCCAAGTGTCATGTCGTGGGGGAACGATATCTCCCAGGCGCGCACCTCACTACTCACCAACCCGACGGTAATGGCCTACCCGGCAGCAGCGCTGTCGCTCACGGTGCTGTCCTTCCTCATGCTCGGCGATGTCGTGCGTGACGCCCTCGACCCGAAGGAGAGAATGCGCTGATGAGTAGCGGAATCGCATTAACTGGGCAGGAGCCGCTCTTGCAGGTTTCCGACCTGCGCGTCACCTTCACGACGAAGGACGGTCCGGTCGCAGCTCTCCAAGGCGTTGATTTCACCATCTATCCGCGTCAGACGGTTGCCATCGTGGGGGAGTCGGGGTCAGGAAAATCTACGACCGCGCAGGCAATCATCGACTTACTCCCCGGTTCGGGCAAAATCACCGGTGGAGAGATCCTCTTCAATGGTGTGGACCTCTCGAAGCTCTCTCGGAGAGAACTCACCGCGGTACGAGGGGCGCAAATCGGCTACGTGCCTCAGGACCCGATGTCGAACCTCAACCCGGTATGGAATGTCGGCTTTCAGGTTG
>NZ_JBLUNZ020000034.1:0-18904 GCF_048061935.2 Leucobacter sp. BZR 635
AGAGACCATACGTTTCAACGGTGTCGCTCAGGGCCGGCGGGCGATCAAACGGCGCTCGGTGGAAGTGCTCGCTGAAGCTGGCCTCCCGAATCCGGGCGAGCGCCTGCGGCAGTACCCCCACGAGTTTTCAGGCGGCATGCGGCAGCGAGCGCTGATCGGAATCGGGTTATCCTCAAGGCCGCAGCTCCTGATCGCCGACGAGCCCACCTCCGCGCTCGACGTCACCGTCCAACGGCAGATTCTTGACCACCTCGAAAGTCTCACGAGCGATTTTGCTACCTCCGTGCTGCTCATCACCCATGACTTAGGCTTAGCTTCGGAACGGGCTGAGCATCTCATCGTGATGTATCGCGGGCGGATCGTGGAGTCTGGTCCCTCGCAGCAAATCCTTGCCGCGCCAGCGCATCCGTACACACAGCGGCTCGTTGCCGCCGCCCCGAGCCTCGCATCACGGAGGCTTGAAGCGGCTCGCCACAACAGCACAGTAGACCTGTACGCGGGCGCACCGCTCGAGACCTCCCTGGCGGAACGGGCAAAGGAGCGAGGGCGACAGGCCGCAACAACGGGCCCGCTCATCGAGATCACCGAGGCACGAAAGGTCTATCGGCTGCGAAGGCGCGGCCTTCGACAACAAGAACTCGTGGCAGTCGACAACCTTTCGCTCTCAGTGGACCGCGGCACCACAATGGCGATCGTCGGTGAGTCGGGCTCCGGCAAATCCACGCTCGCAAAACTCTTTCTGCAGCTTGAACCCCTCACCAGCGGTGAGATCAGATTCGACGGCGAAGACATCACGAAGATGAGCGCGGCCGAAACCATGGCATTCCGGCGCAGAGTGCAGCCAGTGTTTCAAGATCCTTACGGCACGCTCGATCCTCAATACAACGTTGGAAACACCATTGCCGAGCCGCTCCGAATACACGGAATCGGTACTGCACAAGAACGTCAGCGGCGAGTGCTTGACCTGCTCGATCAGGTTGCGCTGCCGCAGCATGTGCGTGATCGATACCCGAGTGAGCTCTCCGGCGGGCAACGGCAGCGCGTCGCGATCGCGCGAGCGCTGGCGCTGGAGCCCGAGGTATTGGTGCTCGACGAGGCAGTGTCAGCACTGGACGTGCTGGTTCAAGGGCAGATCCTCGATCTCCTGACGAACCTGCAGACTGACCTCGGGCTCACCTACCTTTTCATCACACACGACCTCGCCGTCGTGCGGCTGGTTGCCGACCACGTGTGCGTGATGCGTGAGGGGCGCCTCGTCGAATCCGCCTCCACGGACCAAGTATTCGACGATTCGCAGGAGCCGTACACGCGGGAGCTCCTGGCCGCGATCCCGGGTGCGGGTCTATCGGCCAGGTGAGACTCTGCGCGGGCTGACTACCCACGCGCCGCACCTGTATCCGGGCTGAGGCCCAGCCCAGCGGTAGCATTGCATTCATGAGCTCTTCGAAACCATTCCTTCCGTGGGTGGTGTGGGGCACAGCGGTCACGCTGTACGCGATCGCGATTGTAAACAGGTCTTCGCTGTCGGCGCTGGGGCCTGCCGCGCAGGAGCATTTCGGCATCGACGCCTCGACGCTCGCGGCCTTCCCCGTCATCCAGCTCCTTGTCTACGCTGGGTGTCAAATCCCAGTTGGCGTGCTCCTCGACCGCTACGGATCAAGCGTGCTGCTCCTGAGCGGCGGGGTGCTCATGATGGCCGGCCAGATCGTCATGGCCACCGTCACGAATGTAGAGCTGGCTATCCTTGCGCGTGTGCTCGTGGGCGCGGGCGACGCGTGCACCTTCACGGCTGTGATGCGAATGCTGCCGGAGTGGTTTAAGCCCAGGCAGCTTCCGACGCTGGGGCAGGTCACCGGCCTCATTGGCCAGATCGGTCAGCTCGTGTCCGTAATGCCGCTGGCGTTCGCGGTAGCGACGCTCGGTTGGATGGGCGGCTTCCTCGGAGTAGTCGCAGTCGGCCTGCTCGTGACACTGCTCGGCTTCGTGGTGCTTCGCGATGCACCTGGACTTCCCACGATGTTCGAACGCATGACGAAACACGTCGGTGCGATTACGAAACGCTCAGCAGATCTCGCGGGTGCCCCGGTTACCTCCGTGACGATGGCACCGCCAGAAACCAGCATGATCCCCGTCGTGAACGGCCGCCGGATCACGCGGCCTCGGAGCAACGGCCAGGAGCCGTTTGGCATGCGCCTTCGCCGGCTGCTCTCAATTCCGGGTGTTCGGCTCGCGTACTGGGTGCACTTCGTGACCCCGTTCCCGCTGCAGATCTTTCTGCTGCTTTGGGGCACACCGTTTTTGACGGGTGGGCTCGGACTGAGTACTCCCGCGGCGAGTAGCCTGCTGAGCATTACCGTCATCTCATCGATGGTTGCCGGGGTGGTCCTCGGACCGATCAGCTCCCGCTTCATCGAGCGGCGGGTCGAGCTGACTGTCGTAGTCACGTTGCTCATCATGGGGACCTGGCTCGCGGTGATTCTGTGGCCCGGCATGCCGCCGGCCTGGCTCATCATCGCGCTTATCGTGATCATTCCGATTGGCGGCCCGTCATCGATGATCGCCTTCGAGGTTGCACGCTCGCACACTCCGCGCAGCTTCTCTGGATTCGGTACCGGCTTCGTCAACACGGGTGGATTCACCGCGGGCCTCATCGGCATGATGGCCGTCGGCATCGTGCTAGACCTGCAGGGCGCTGGGTCGCCCGAAACGTATTCGCTGCACGCCTTCCAGCTTGCTTTCGCGGTGCAGATCCCACTGTGGATCATCGGCCTGCTCGGCATCTTCATCGAGCGCCGAAAGACCCGCAAGTGGATGGCGAAGTACGGCCGGACGCTCCGCTAACCAGCCCGCTTTCCCGCCCGCTGCCAGCCCTACCCCGCATCCTCTCAGCCCCGATTTTTCTATCCTGAGCCTTGTACAGGCGGCGGAAGGGGCGGTTGAGATGAATAGGGGCAGAGAGGACGTGGGTGGACGCCGCGAGCGTCGTGAAAGCCCGGCCAAGTGGGCTGCCGCGTAGCGGCCGAGCCGCGCTGTGCGTTGTGCGATGCGCACCCCGCCCCGAGCATCCTTCCTGCCCCGAATATTCCTGCGCGAGCCTTGTATAGGCCGTGCAGGGGTCGGAACAGATTAATCGGGGGCAGGACGGAGGGCGGGCGGGAGGAAGAGGGCAGGCGGGCCCTAAATGACGTAGAAGCCCGCAGTGTTGGGGTGCTCAGCGACGGGCGCACCGCGCCGCGGGCGCGCCGTCGCAGGGATCCCGGTGAGGGTCGTCCAGGGGCCCGCCGACCGCACCACGACCGCGTTCGCGCCGACCGCCGAGTCGTCGCCGATCTCGATGTTGCCGAGCAGCTTCGCTCCGGCTCCGAGCACCACGCGATCGCCCACGGTGGGGTGGCGTTTGCCGCTCTCGTGGCCGGTGCCCCCGAGTGTCACGCCGTGGTAAATGAGCACGTCGTCGCCGATTTCCGCGGTCTCGCCGATGACGATTCCTGAGCCATGATCGATAAACAGGCGTCGGCCGATGGTCGCTCCAGGGTGGATCTCGATCCCGGTGAAGAAGCGTGTGATCTGCGATATTGCGCGCGGCAAGAACCGCATCCCGCGCCGCCACATCGCGTGCGAGGCTCGGTGCCACCAGACGGCGTGGAGCCCGGAGTACAGCAGAAACACCTCGATCGGCCCGCGCGCAGCTGGATCGTGCGCACGGGCCGAAGCAATGTCCTCACGGACGCGAGAAAACAGGCTCAAACTGCGAGGTCCTCGTAGAGTACCGTCGAGAAGTAGCGCTCGCCGAAGTCGGGAACGATGACGACGATCTTCTTGCCGGCGTTCTCGGGGCGCTTGGCGACTTCGACGGCGGCAAACACTGCGGCACCGCCGGAGATGCCGGCGAGGATGCCCTCATCGGTGCCGAGAGCGCGGCCGACACGGAGCGCGTCGGGGAGCGCGACGTCGATGACCTCGTCGTAGACGTCACGATCGAGCACGTCGGGCACGAAGTTCGCGCCGAGGCCCTGAATCTTGTGCGGGCCAGCGGTGCCCTCGGTGAGCAGCGGCGAATCGATCGGCTCGACGGCGATGACCTTGACGTCGGGGTTCTGTGACTTCAGGTATCCGCCCGCGCCGGTGATGGTGCCGCCCGTGCCGATGCCTGCGACGAAGATGTCGACGGCGCCGTCGGTGTCGTTCCAGATCTCGGGGCCGGTCGTGGCACGGTGGATCGCGGGATTCGCCGGGTTGCCGAACTGCTTGGCGAGCACGGCACCCGGGGTGTTCGCTACGATCTCCTCGGCCTTCGCGACGGCACCCTTCATGCCGAGCGGGCCCTCGGTGAGGACGATCTCGGCTCCGTAGGCAGCAAGCAGCTTGCGGCGCTCGACGCTCATGGTCTCGGGCATGGTGAGGATCACGCGGTAGCCGCGGGCAGCACCAACGAACGCGAGCGCGATTCCGGTGTTGCCGCTGGTGCCCTCGACAATGGTGCCTCCCGGCTGCAGCTCACCCGACTGTTCGGCCGCGTCGATGATGGCTACACCGATGCGGTCTTTCACGCTCCCGGCGGGGTTGTAGAACTCGAGCTTCGCAAAGACCTCGGCACCGGCGTTCTCGGTAACCCGGTTCAGCCGGACGAGGGGAGTGTTGCCAAAAGCCTGTGTGATGTTGTCGTGGATCCGAGCCATGCGGGGTGCCCTCCGTGTCAATTGTGTGTTTCCGTAGCACTGAGCTATTCCATCAGGTTATCTGAAATGTACTCAAAGCTTATGAAAGCGTCACAGTGTTACAACGCGCCGCCCCGATCCCCATTCCCGCTGGCGTGCTGCCGGGCGTGCCGTCGGGCGTGCCGTGACGCGCGGTGCGGGAGAATGGGGGAGTGAGTGACGACCTTGGCCCCCAGATTACCGACGTGCTCAGCGAGCTGCACGAACAGTTTGCTGTTGCAGGGATTGAAGACCCTGCCGTCGACGCAGAGCTGTTGCTCGGCCATGTGCTCGGAGAGAAGCGCGGCCGGGTGCAGGCACTCGCGATCATGGGAACGCGGCTCACAGCGGCGCAGTACGAGCGCTTGATCGCTTTGGGCGGCTACCGGGCCGAGCGGGTGCCGCTGCAGCATCTCACGGGGCTTGCGCCGTTCCGTGAGCTCGAGCTCCGCGTCGGGCCAGGCGTGTTCGTGCCGCGCCCCGAAACTGAAACGGTCGCGCAGTTTGCGATCGACGCGCTCGCGGCGTCGACGGCTCCCACGCCCCTCGCAGTGGATCTGTGCACCGGCAGCGGGGCACTCGCCCTCGCGCTCGCGACCGAGGTTTCGACTGCCCGCGTGTGGGCCGTTGAGAAGAGCGAAGAGGCCCACGCGTGGGCGGCGGAGAACGTCGCGGCGCTCGGTGACGGGCGCGTTGAACTGATTCACGGTGACCTCGCAGACTTCGCGCATGGGCAGCTGGCCCCCTCCGAGCTGATGGGGCGCGTCGACGTCGTCGTGTCGAATCCGCCGTACGTTCCCGACGCAATGGTGCCCCGTGACCCCGAGGTGCGCGATCACGACCCAGAGCTTGCCCTGTATGGCGGAGACGACGGCCTTGACGTGATCCGGGTGATCAGTCGCGTCGCCGCTCCGTTGCTCGTTGTGGGCGGCACGCTCGTGCTTGAGCATGCCGAGGGGCAGGGGGCCGCGATCCGCGAGCTGCTCGCACGCGACGGCTGGCAGACCCCGGCCACTCACCCCGATCTCACGGGGCGTGACCGCGCCACAACCGCGCTGAAGTAGAATTGCGAACTATGTCCGAGGTGTTTGACTGTTCTGATGGTGCCCAGCTGCTGCAGGGGACGCGGCTTGCCCGCCAGTCCCTCGGGCGGGGTGAGCTCATCGTGATCCCGACAGACACGGTGTACGGCGTTGCGGCCGATGCGTTCTCGCCGGAGGCCGTGCAGCGGCTGCTCGATGCGAAGGGGCGCGGCCGACAGTCGCCGCCGCCCGTGCTGATTCCCAATGTTGGCACGCTGGCGGCGCTCGCTGCCGACGCGAATGAGGCGCTCCACGCGCTTGCCGATGCTTTTTGGCCGGGGGCTCTCACGATCATCACCCAGGCGAACCCTGCGCTGAGTTGGGATCTCGGTGAGACCGGCGGAACGGTCGCGCTCCGCATCCCGGGCAACGAACTAGCGCGCGAGCTGTTGCAGGAGACCGGGCCGCTCGCTGTCTCTTCGGCAAACCTCACCGGGCTTCCCGCGGCAGGCACCGCCGCCGAGGCGCAGGAAATGCTCGGTGACTCAGTTGCCGTGTACCTCGAGAACGGCCCTGCCCGGGGCGAAGCTTCAACAATTATTGACGCGACTGCCCTGGACGGATCGGGAACGGGAACCGTGCGCGTGGTGCGGGCTGGGGCGGTCACGCTCGATGCGCTGCAGCGCGCTCTGCCGGAAGCGACAGTCGTGCTGGCGGACGCACCAGCTCCGGCACCAGCTCCGGCACCAGAGGTGGCGGAGGACAGCCGAGCCAGCGAGGCGTGATGCTCTCCTACCTTCTGGTGCTCGCGGCTGCGGTGGTCGTGACCGGGATAGCGTCGTACTTCGTGCTCCGGCTTGCGAAGCGGTTTCAGCTCGCACCGGAGGTCCGTGAGCGCGATGTGCACCAGAACCCGACGCCTCGGCTCGGCGGCGTTGCCATGTTTGTCGGACTGCTCGCGGCGTTCGGAGTCGCTGCGGCGCTGCCTGAGTTCCATGGGCTCTTCACTACCGATCTCAAGATGTGGGCGCTCATCGGAGCCTGCCTGCTCATCGCGGTGATCGGCGTCCTCGACGATCTGCTTGACCTTGACTGGATGATCAAGCTCGGGGCGCAGCTGCTCGCCGCAGGAATTCTCGCCTGGAACGGCGTGCAGATCGTGTCGATTCCACTCGGGGATACGCTCGTGATCGGCTCGCCGACGGTCAACTTCGTGCTCACCGTCTTCCTCATCACCCTCGTGATGAACGCGGTGAACTTTGTTGACGGGCTCGACGGCCTCGTTGCCGGTGTCGCGATTATCGCGAGCGGCACGTTCTTCATCTACACGCTCGTGCTCAGCTCGCAGCTTGGCAGCACCAGGGCGGTCACCTTCGCGAGTCTCATCGCGCTCGCACTCGTCGGCATCTGCGCGGGCTTTCTGCCCTTCAACTGGCATCGCGCGAAGATGTTCATGGGTGACACCGGCGCGCTGCTTGTTGGGCTCCTCATGGCGACCTCGACCGTCTCGGTGACGGGTGAGCTGAACCCCGCTGCGCTCGATCTGAAGCTCGTGATCGCGAGCTACATCCCCATTCTGTTGCCGATCGCCGTGCTCGCTGTGCCGTTGGCTGATTTCGTGCTCGCGGTTTTCCGGAGGCTGCTCGCCGGGAAGAGCCCGTTCGAGGCGGATCGCCAACACCTCCATCACCGGTTGCTCGACATGGGGCACTCGCCAGTGCAGGCCGTAAGCATCTTCTATCTCGGCACCGCGGTGCTCGCGGTCGCGGGGCTGCTCGTGTTCACAAGCCAGAGCTTCGTGCTGCCGCTTATCGTGCTCTTGGTCGGAGGCATCGCCTGCGTGCTGCTGCTGCGATTCCCTGCCGCGCGGGTGCGTGCAGCGCTCGCGCAGCGCCGCTTGGTAGCGTTATCCAGGCGGGGCGCACCCGTCGAAGCCCCGGAAGCTGCTGCTGCCGCCGGAGGCGACCCGAATGAAAGGACCTCCGAGTGAGCACTTCCGTGCCCCCCGATGCCCAGAACACCCCCGGTGTCGAGCCCACGACCTACGGTGACGGCGAGTATCCGATGCCGTCGTCGCAGCCGATGCTCCTGCGCGGTGTGCGGTGGGGGATCATCGCCACGGTCGCATCGATGGTGCTGTTCGCAGTCATCGGGTACCTGACGCGGGGAAGCGTTGGCCTGGCCGGCGGGCTGATCGGTGCGGGAATCGGTGGAGTGTTGCTGCTCATCACCGTTGGCAGCATCGCGTTCGCGAACCGTTTCGTGCGGAGCCCGGTGTACCTGCAGATCTTCATGGGCATCGTGATGGGCGCGTTTGTTGTGAAGCTCATCGCCTTTGTCGTGGCGGCGCTGTTGCTGCGCGATCAGCCCTGGCTCGACCCGCAGATTCTGTTCATCGCGCTGGTGACAACGGTGCTGGTTTCGATCATTATTGACGTCATTATCGTCGCCAAGGCCCGCGTACCATACGTGGACCTCACTCCCTAACTCACCGCAGGCTTAGGGGGAGATTCCCAGCCGGTGCCGAAGCATCGGCGTGGGAAGCTCCTCCGAGTTTCGCTTGGGGTGAAATCTTGTTAGGATAAACCTGTTCCCAGCCTCGGGGCGCTGTTTCTGAGTGCCCGAAGTGCGGGGAGCCGACCATCGTTCGAAGCCGTGCGGCGAAAGCCGTGCCCCGAATCAGGAGAATGGCCTGTTCGCTAACGCTATGCACCTCGTTGCCCCCGGACTCGTCCGAGCCGCAGAGGGCGGATTCCACGGCCCAACACTCGACGACTTCTTCCCGCCGGCGGTGCTTTTTGAAGGCACGCCGTTCGAGATGAACCGGATCATGATCATCCGTGTCGTCATGGTGATTGTTCTCCTCGTACTGTTCTGGCTCGGCACGCGCAAGATGCGCGTCGTTCCCGGCCGCTGGCAGGCTGCGTTCGAGTTCGTACTCGATTTTGTTCGCAAGAACACCATCGAGGATCAGCTTGGCGTGAAGGAGGGACGTCGCTTCCAGCCGCTGCTGATGACGGTGTTCTTCCTGGTCTTTGCCTTCAACATCACGGGCATCATCCCCGGGTTTAACATCGCGGCATCGTCCGTGGTGGGCTTCCCAATTGTGATGGCTGTCGTCGCATACATTGCGTTCATCTACGCCGGTGTGAAGAAGCACCCGGGCAGGTTCTTCAAGAACTCGCTCTTCCCGGCCGGTGTTCCCAAGGCGATGTACCTGCTCGTGACTCCGGTCGAGTTCCTCTCGACCTTCATCATGCGCCCGGTCACGCTCGCGCTGCGACTGCTCATGAACATGCTCGTGGGTCACATGATCCTCGTGCTGCTGTGGGCCGCAACCAACTTCTTCATCCTTGAGGCCGGCGGGATCTTCCCCGCACTCGGCGCCGGCACCTTCGTGTTCGGTTTCGCCTTCACGCTCTTTGAGATGTTCGTGTCGGGCCTCCAGGCTTACGTCTTCACCTTGCTCACCGCGCTCTACATCCAGCTCGCGCTGGCTGACGAGCACTAAATTAAACCCCTGGGTTCGGCTCTCGCCGCGCTCATATACGGAAGGAAACACATACTGTGTCTGTTCTCGCTGAAATCTCGGGCAACATTGCAACCGTCGGCTACGGCCTCGCAGCGATCGGCCCCGCCATCGGTGTGGCCATCGTCGTTGGCAAGACCATCGAAAGCACCGCTCGCCAGCCTGAGCTCGCCGGCAAGCTCCAGGGCATGATGTGGATCGGTATCGCATTCACCGAGATGCTCGCGCTCATCGGTGTTGCAACCTACTTCATCTTTAGCAACTAAGCAGTTACCTTTCACTAGTCTCGAAAGGGAGGCAAGATGAATTACGCAGTGCAGTTCGCAGCTGCAGAGGGTGCTACTCAGAACCCGCTGCTGCCCGCGACGTACGATATCGTCTGGTCGGCGATCGCGTTCCTCATTGTCCTCGTCGCGTTCTGGAAGATGTTCCTCCCGAAGGTGCAGGTCATGCTTGACGCTCGCGCGGAAGCGATTGAGGGAAATATCGCCAAGGCCGATGAGGCTCAGGCAAAGGCTGAGGCAGCGCTCCAGGAGTACACCGCCCAGCTCGCAAGCGCTCGCCAGGAAGCTGGCGAGATCCGCGAATCGGCTCGCGTTGACGCCACGAAGATCGTGTCCAAGGCGAAGGAAGACGCAACCACTGAGCAGGCGCGTATCACGCAGGCTGCTCAGGTGCAGATCGAGGCTGAGCGCCAGGGCGCTCTCGTCTCGCTCCGCAAGGACGTCGGATCGCTCGCTATCGACCTCGCTTCTGGCGTTGTCGGCGAGAGCCTGAGCGACGACAAGAAGGCATCGGCTCTCGTCGATCGCTTCCTGGTCGAGCTCGAAGCGTCCGAACGGGCGGCGAAGTAATGGGCAGCGCGTCACGCGAGGCACTCACGGCTGCGAAGGGTGCGCTGGGCGGTCGCCTCGGGAAAGCTGTCGGTTCGGAGCTGCTCAACGCGGCTGCGCTGCTCGGCGGTTCACCGGCCCTCGTTGCGTCGCTCGCTGACGCGTCGCTTCCGGCCTCCGCGAAAGCGGAGCTCGTCGGCAAGGTCTTCACCGGCCTGTCGGCTGGCGCGCGCTCTGTGCTCACCGCAGCAGTCGAGCAGTCCTGGTCGAACTCCGAGGAGTTCATCGATGGCATCGAAGAGCTCGGGTTCCGCGCTCAGTCGCTCGCCGAGCCAGGACTGGCCGATGAGCTGCTCGCAGCTGCTTCCGTGATCGAGTCGAGCCACGAGCTCGAGCTTGAGCTCGGAAACAAGCTTGGCGATCCTGCGGCGAAGGCGAAGCTCGCGGAGAAGATCTTCTCCGGCAAGCTCGCGGATGGCGCCTTGGGCGTCGTCAGCTACCTCGTTGCTCACCCGCGCGGCCGCCGCGTGAACTCCGCGCTTCGCGCCGGAGCACGTGTCGCTGCGGACCAGGGCGGCAGCGAACTCGCTACTGTCACGGTTGCGGCATCACTGACGGCCGAGCAGCAGCAGCGGCTTGCAACGCTCCTCGAGCAGACTGCAGGCCGCGCCGTCAAGGTCACCACGATTGTGGATCCTGACCTGATCGGCGGCGTACGCATTCAGATGGCCGATGACGTCATCGACGGAAGTGTCCGGGCACGCCTGGAAGACCTCCGCCAGCGGCTCGCTGCGTAGAGCACAACTTCATTACTTGCCGGAGAGTCTCTCCGGAACAGATAGAGGAAACGAAATGGCAGAACTCGCAATCAGCCCGGACGAGATCCGCAGCGCGCTGAATGAATTCGCAGCATCGTACGAGCCTGCACAGGCGGGTAAGACTGAGGTCGGAACCGTCGTCGATGCCGCTGACGGTATTGCACACGTCTCCGGACTCCCCGGCGTCATGGCCAACGAGCTCGTCCGCTTTGCTGACGGCACGCTGGGCCTTGCACAGAACCTTGAAGAGGATGAGATCGGCGTCGTCGTTCTCGGTCAGTTCTCGGGCATCGCTGAGGGCCAGGAAGTCACCCGCACCGGTGAGGTCCTGTCGGTTCCCGTGGGCGAGGGCTACCTCGGCCGCGTGGTCGACCCGCTCGGCAACCCGATCGACGGCCTCGGCGAGATCACTGGCATCGAGGGCCGCCGTGCGCTCGAGCTCCAGGCTCCCGGCGTCATGCAGCGTAAGTCGGTTCACGAGCCGCTGCAGACCGGCATCAAGGCGATCGACGCGATGATCCCCGTTGGCCGCGGCCAGCGTCAGCTCATCATTGGCGATCGCCAGACCGGTAAGACCGCTCTCGCGATCGATACGATCATCAACCAGAAGGCGAACTGGGAGTCGGGCGACACCAACAAGCAGGTTCGCTGCATCTACGTCGCAATCGGCCAGAAGGGCTCGACCATTGCTTCGGTAAAGGGCGCGCTCGAGGACGCAGGCGCGATGGAGTACACCACGATCGTGGCGTCTCCCGCATCTGACCCCGCAGGCTTCAAGTACCTCGCTCCGTACACCGGCTCGGCAATCGGCCAGCACTGGATGTACGACAGCAAGCACGTACTCATCATCTTTGATGATCTCTCGAAGCAGGCTGAGGCCTACCGTGCCGTATCGCTGCTGCTGCGCCGTCCGCCAGGGCGCGAGGCATACCCGGGTGACGTGTTCTACCTCCACTCGCGTCTGCTGGAGCGTTGTGCAAAGCTCTCCGACGAGCTCGGCGCAGGTTCGATGACGGGTCTTCCCATCATCGAGACCAAGGCGAACGACGTCTCGGCGTACATTCCGACCAACGTGATCTCGATCACCGACGGCCAGATCTTCCTCCAGTCCGACCTCTTCAACGCTAACCAGCGCCCCGCGGTCGACGTGGGTATCTCGGTTTCGCGTGTGGGCGGCGACGCTCAGGTGAAGTCGATCAAGAAGGTTTCGGGCACGCTCAAGCTTGAGCTCGCTCAGTACCGTGCGCTTGAGGCATTCGCGATGTTCGCATCCGACCTCGACGCATCGAGCCGCAAGCAGCTTGAGCGTGGCGCACGCCTCACCGAGCTGCTCAAGCAGCCCCAGTACTCACCGTTTGCTGTTGAAGAGCAGACCGTGTCGATCTGGGCTGGTACTAAGGGCTACCTCGATGAGGTCCCCGTCGTCGACATCCTCCGGTTCGAGCGCGAGTTCCTCGACTACCTCGGACGCAACTCCGATGCGCTTGCAACGCTTGCTTCGACGAACGTCCTCTCGGACGAGGTTGTCGACGAGCTCACGAAGCAGATCGAGAAGTTCAAGAGCGAGTTCCTGACCGCTGAGGGCAAGTCCCTCACCGAGCAGTTCGATGCGCTCGACGAGTCAGAGATTCAGCAGGAGCAGCTGGTAGTTAAGAAGTAGTTGAGCCGGTGGGGGCCTCGCGCCCCCACCCTCTCACCACTTCAATAACCAGCCAGTTCCAGACAACACAGGAGAGACATGGGAGCGCAACTTCGGGTCTACAGGCAGCGCATTCGCTCTGCCCAGACGACCAAGAAGATCACCCGTGCGATGGAGCTCATCGCTGCCTCACGCATTCAGAAGGCTCGGGCACGCGTTGACGCCTCGACCCCGTACACCCAGGCAATCACCCGGGCTGTATCGGCGGTCGCGACGCACGCGAAGGCTGATCACCCGCTGCTGACGGAGGCTGACAAGGTCGAGCGCGCGGCGGTGGTGATCTTCACCTCCGATCGTGGCCTCGCTGGTGCGTTTAACTCGCAGGTGCTGCGGGAGGCAGAGGAGCTCACTGAGCTGCTTCGCGCCGAGGGCAAGGACATCTCGTACTACCTCATCGGCCGCAAGGCTCAGGGGTACTTCACGTTCCGCCGCCGCGCCTCAGAGCGTATCTGGCTGGGCGACACCGAGGCCCCGGTATTCGAGACCGCCAAGGAAATCGCTGACGCGCTTATTTCGGCGTTCGGCCGCGACACCGCTGAGGGGGGAGTGCAGGAGATTCACCTCGTGTACAACCGCTTCATCAGCATGGTCACGCAGGCACCGCAGGTCACGCGCCTGCTGCCACTGCAGATCGTCGAAGGCGTTGCCGAGGCGAGCGATGTGAGCCCGCTGTACGAGTTTGAGCCCGAGGCAGATGTCGTGCTCGACAAGCTGCTGCCCGACTACATTGAGTCGCGTATTTTCAACGCGATGCTCGAGTCGGCCGCGGCGAAGCACGCAGCGACGCAGAAGGCGATGAAGTCGGCGAGCGACAACGCTGACACGCTCATTCGCGACTTCACCCGCCTTGCAAACAACGCACGCCAGGCGGAGATTACCCAGCAGATTTCCGAGATTGTGGGCGGCGCTGACGCGCTGTCCTAATACCAGTACGAAGAAGGAAGAGACATGACCGATACGGCCACCACCAAGGTCGTCGGGCGCATCGCCCGAGTCACCGGCCCCGTCGTCGACATCGAGTTCCCGCACGACGCGATCCCCGCTGTCTACAACGCACTCGAGACGACCGTCAACATGGGCGAGGGCACGGAGCCTTTCACCCTCGTGCTTGAGGTTGCCCAGCACCTCGGCGACAACCTTGTCCGCGCGATCGCACTGAAGCCGACTGACGGCCTCGTCCGCGGCCAGGAAGTTACCGACACCGGTGAGTCGATCACCGTTCCCGTTGGCGACATCACCAAGGGCAAGGTCTTCGACGTTGCTGGTAACGTCCTCAACCTCCCCGAGGGTGAGACCATCGAGGTCGGCGAGCGTTGGAGCATCCACCGCCAGCCGCCCGCCTTCGATCAGCTCGAGTCGAAGACTGAGCTCTTCGAGACCGGCATCAAGGTCATCGACCTCCTGACCCCCTACGTTCAGGGCGGCAAGATTGGCCTCTTCGGTGGTGCGGGCGTCGGCAAGACCGTCCTCATCCAGGAGATGATCCAGCGTGTTGCGCAGGACCACGGTGGCGTGTCGGTGTTCGCCGGTGTTGGCGAGCGTACCCGTGAGGGCAACGACCTCATCCACGAGATGGACGAGGCTGGCGTCTTCGACAAGACCGCACTCGTGTTCGGCCAGATGGACGAGCCGCCCGGGACCCGTCTCCGCGTCGCGCTCTCGGCCCTCACCATGGCTGAGTACTTCCGTGATGTGCAGAAGCAGGACGTGCTCCTCTTCATCGATAACATCTTCCGCTTCACGCAGGCAGGTTCCGAGGTTTCGACGCTGCTCGGCCGCATGCCTTCGGCAGTGGGCTACCAGCCGAACCTCGCGGACGAGATGGGTGTGCTCCAGGAGCGCATCACCTCGACCCGTGGCCACTCGATTACGTCGCTGCAGGCAATTTACGTGCCGGCCGATGACTACACCGACCCGGCTCCGGCGACGACCTTCGCCCACCTCGATGCAACCACCGAGCTCTCGCGTGAGATCGCATCGCAGGGTCTCTACCCGGCAGTGGATCCGCTGACCTCGACCTCGCGTATCCTCGATCCGCGTTACTTGGGTGCTGACCACTACCGCGTCGCGACCACCGTGAAGCAGATCCTCCAGAAGAACAAGGAACTCCAGGAGATCATCGCGATCCTCGGTGTTGACGAGCTCTCTGAAGAAGACAAGATCACCGTATCGCGCGCACGCCGCATCCAGCAGTTCCTCTCGCAGAACACCTACATGGCGAAGAAGTTCACCGGTGTTGAGGGTTCGACGGTTCCGCTCAAGGAGACCATCGAGTCGTTCGACGCTATCGCCAAGGGCGAGTTCGACCACGTTGCCGAGCAGGCATTCTTCAACGTCGGCGGAATCTCCGACGTCGAAGAGAAGTGGGCGCAGATGCAGAAGGATATGGCCTAATCATGGCGCTCAACGTCAAGGTCGTTTCCGCGACGCGCGAGATCTGGTCTGGTGAAGCCACCCAGGTCGTCGCGAACACTGTCGAGGGCGAGATCGGTATCCTTACCGGTCACCAGCCGTTTCTCGCACTCCTCGCCAAGGGCGAGGTGCGCGTCACGACGGACGGCGGCAAGAAGGTTACTGTGAACGCAGACGATGGATTCCTTTCCGTCGACCACGACACGGTCACCATCGTCGCCGGCGATGCAGTGCTCGTAGCTGCTTAGTTCGCAAGCTCCGTATACAACAACAGCGCCAATCCCGTTCGCGGGGTTGGCGCTGTTGTTGTATCTGCTGGGCGCGTCGGGCTAGTGCCGGAACGGCTCCACCACGGTCTTGATGGTGGTGGGGTTCGCGGTCGATTCGAGCGCTTCTTGGACCTGGTCGAGCCCGAAAGTGCCGGTCACCATCGAATCGAGATCGACTGCGCCACTGGCAACCAGCGAGATCGCCGTCGGCCAGGTGTTGGCGTAGCGGAACACTCCGGTCACGATGAGTTCCCTGTTCTGGATCGTGGTGACCGGGAGGGGGATCTCTGGCAGCCCCATGCCGACGAGCACGGCCCGCCCGCTCGGCTTGAGCGCGTCAATACCGGTTCGGACAGCTGATGCCGCTCCGGATGCGTCGACAAAGACGTCAACCGGCTCCAGCCCCTCAGGGCCCTCAGCGATCGGGTCGAAGACCTCGGTGGCACCAAACCGCAGAGCTGCCTCCCGGCGGTCTGCCGCTACGTCGGAGACGACGATCTCGCTCACGCCGTATGCGCGAGCCACCTGGGCGACGGCGATACCGACTGGACCTGCGCCCGTGATGAGGAGTCGCTGACCCGGCGTGAAGCCGCCTTTTCGAGCTGTTGCGATTGCCACCGAGAGCGGCTCCATCAGGGCTGCTGCGTGGTCGCTGACGCTGTCGGGAATGGCGTGGGCAAAGTGGCTTTGGATCGTGACGTACTCCTGGAACGCGCCGTCGGTACCTGGCACGGCATAGAAGCGCATGTGCGGGTCGAGATGGTAGTCGCCGCGGAGCGTTTCTGGTGAACTGCTCGAGGGGTGCTGCGGCTCGATCGACACTCGCTCGCCCACGCGGGTGTTGGCAACTTCTGAACCGACCCCGACGATGGTTCCGCCGGACTCGTGCCCGAGGACGAGCGGCTCGTCAACGACCCAGTCGCCGAGCTTGCCGTCGTGGAAGAAATGGACGTCGGAACCACACACCCCTACCGAAGCGACGCGTACGAGCACCTCGTCTGGGGCAGGGACCGGAATCTCCCGTTCCGCGAGCTCGATTTTGCCCGGTGCGACGAGCAGGCTGGCAAGCATTTTGTTGGTGGTCATGGGTGGACTCCTGTTCGTGCTGGGGGTGCGTAGGCGACGCAACCTCCGTCAAGACTGAGGCCGTTCGTCCTTTGTTGACACGTATGTGTTAAGAATCTATGATGAATCTAACGTGATCTTAACGCAAGATCACACAACGGTAACATAAGGAATTCTCTCGATTGAGTGATGTCTTCTCGCCTGCGTTGGAGGCGAGAAGCTCAAGAAGACCGCAACCCAATGAGAGCGACGCCGCGTTTTGCGCGGTTCGGAGGAGCAAAGATGCGCGCAGTGGTGTTCACCGCAACCGGTGAATTGAGCCTGGAAGAGAGGCCCATGCCTACTCCCGGCTACAAGGAGATCCTGATCGAGACGGCGGCGGTGGGAATCTGCGGCACTGACACCCACGTTTTGGACGGCGAATTCGAGGGGACGGTCTTCCCGCTCGTTCCCGGGCACGAAGCAACCGGCAAGATCGTCGCACTCGGCGAAGACGTCAACAGTGGCGTCTTCGACTTCAAGGTTGGCGACCACGTCGCGGTCAACCCGAGCACCACCTGCGGTGAGTGTGAGTTCTGCCAGAACGGGCACCAGAACCTGTGCCGTTTCTGGAACGGACTCGGTGTCGTCGCCTCCGACGGTGCCTCGCAGCAGTTCTTCACTGCCCCCGCGGCCAATGTCTACAAGCTCAAGCCCGAGACCGACATCTACGAGGCCGCGCTCATCGAGCCGCTGGCATGCGCCATCCGCGGTTGGGATGTGCTGCCGCGCCGCCTCGGCGACCACGTACTGATCTACGGTGCCGGAACCATGGGGCTCCTCATGGGCCAGCTCGCCTCGCGCGCAGGCGCGTCCACCGTCACCATCGTCGACCTCAACGAGGACCGGCTGAAGGTCGCAGAGGAGTGCGGAATTCAGCTGCGCTACACCTCAGCTGACCAGGCCGAGCGCGAGCAGTGGGACGTCGTCATCGACTGCACCGGCAACATCCGGGCAATCGAGGACGGGCTCACCCGTGTGAAGCCGGCCGGCTTCTTCCAGGACTTCGGAGTCGCTCCAGCAGACCGCACAGCGCAGTTCTCGCCCTTCCGCGTATACCGCGATGAGATCTCGATCGTCGGCACGATGGCTGTGCTGAACTCCTTCGGCCGCGCCGTAGAGCTGTTCGAGGGTGGTGCGATCAACGCCAAGGCGATGATCAGCCACTCCTTCACGCTCGACGACTACGAAGAAGCACTCGAACTCTTCCGCCAGGGCTCGGGCCGCAAGCTCCAGATTCGCCCGAACGACACCCAGTCGCGGGTGCTCCTGTGAGCGCCGCGAAGGTGGCGCGGAAGCCGCTCAGCGCCGCAGCCCGGAGGGGCGTCTGGATCGGAGTCGTCGTCGTTGTGATCGCGGGCCTCGCGCTCGGAACACGCGTCGTTCCGAGCGACGACCCGCTCGCGCAGGGGACCATCGTGTTCGATCCCGCAACCTTCGGCGGCGAGAACTTCCCGGCCGTGCAGGAGGGCGTCAGCGAGCTTGCCACTGATGCAGTGACCCTGGCGGACGCTATCGCCGCGGACGCGGCGGCAGCCGGCGAAGAGTACGCAGTGCAGAGCTCGGGTGGCCCCGTGTTCAGCGTGACCTTCACGGGTACCGTTGGCGAGGGCCAGTCGGGCATCTACCCGGTCGAGATCGAGGGCCTGCCCGATGATCTGCTCGTGCGCGTTCAGACCGGGCCAGCGATCAACGGCACCGAGCTTCGTGACGCGACGGGCGACATCGAGTTCGGCCAGTTTAAGAACCAGATCGAGTTCCAGAACGCCGCAGCCGCTCTGAACGACGTGCTGAAGACCGAGGTGCTCGACAGCGTCGACACCGCCTCGCTCGCCGGCAAGACCATCGAAGTGACCGGGGCATTCACCCTCATCAACCCGGCCGGCTGGCTGGTCACGCCCGTGGAATTGACAGTCCGATGAGTGGCTTCGATTCCTCGAACGAGGTCGTGCTCGAGGCGCGAAACATCGTGAAGACCTACGGCGGAACGCGCGCGCTCAAGGGCGTGAATTTCCAGGTCCGCAAGGGCACTGTCACCACGCTCTTTGGCGAGAACGGTGCCGGCAAGTCGACGCTCATGAAGATCCTCTCCGGCGTCGAACAGCCAACGTCTGGCGAGATCGTGCTCGACGGGGAGCCCGTGAGCTTCGCGTCAACCAACGACGCGCGCGACCGCGGAATCTCAATCATTCACCAGGAGCTCAGCCTTGCGCCGAACCTCTCGGTGCGCGACAACATCTTTATGGGCCGGGAGATCACCGGGCCGTTCGGAGTGGATTACGCGGAGGAGACCCGCCAGGCGAAGCTGCTGCTCGAAGAGCTCGAGCTCCCTATTGACCCCGACACACTCGTCGCCGACCTCCGTGTTGGGCAGCAGCAGATCATCGAGATCGCTCGCGCGCTGTCGGCGAACTCTCGGATCCTGATCATGGACGAGCCGACGTCGGCGCTTGCCGCTGCTGAGGTCGAGGTGCTCTTCGGAGTCATCCGCGATCTGCTCGCACGCGGCGTTGCTATCGTC
>NZ_JBLUNZ020000035.1:0-72033 GCF_048061935.2 Leucobacter sp. BZR 635
CTCGAAATACAGCGGGCCCAGCGACCCGACCGGTGAGCAGCGAATGCGGGACGCGGCGCGCGCGCTGGCAGACGCCGCGGGGCAGTTCGGCCAGTCGTTCGGGGCGGCCGGAACCCAGGCGGAGGCCGGGGTCACCAAGGGGCTGCTCGCTGCCGCGCAGGCGCTGGCCCAGGCGAGCGCCTGGGTGGAGCAGCGCTCCCGCCCGCGGAGCACGAAGGAGCGCCTGCTTGAGCAGGCCGCTCGACTGTTTGCGGAGCGCGGCTATGCGGGCGTCTCGCTCGAAGACATCGCGCAGGCCGCCGGCTTTACCAAGGGTGCCGTGTACAGCCACTTTGGTTCGAAGGAGCAGACTTTTCTCGCCGCGCTCCGGGAGGCCACGGAGGCGCTCAGTGGCGTCGGGGTGCCGCAGCATGACCCGGTGCGCGATCGCACGGGTGCCCCCGAGGCTGCGCAGGAGGCGGGCGCGGAGCAGCAACGTGAGCTCTCGGAGCAGCACGCCGCGATCGCGAGGGCAGTGACGCTCTCGGTCGAAGCGATGCTGTTCGGCCAGCGAGTTCCTGGTCGACGCGAGGAGGTCCGCGAGATCGTGAGTGCCCTACTTTCGGCGATTGCGGAGGCCGACCGGAGGCTTGGTGGCCTCGCCGGGGCGGCGGAGCGTGAGCTTGACCGCGATGAATCGCAGGTCGCGGCGCTCACGTTCCGGACGTTGTTGCTCGGGCTGAACGAGGCGGCTGGGTAAAGAGATTCGCCGCTGCGGTGCGGGTGTTCGCGCGGTGGAGGAAGCCGGTAGGCTCGTCAGCTGGCCGCGGCGCAGCGCGCCAAAGGTCGGAAGAGTTGCCTGCGTCACGGTAACCTCAAAGGTAGATTCGCCGAACGGGCGGGGATCCTCAGCGAGAAAGAAGTGTGAGTAGGGCAACATGACCACGTATCTGCCGGAGACTGAAGCCTTTGCTGGGCTCGGCCCGACGGCGCCGCGGGTGGGGCTCCGAGATCACGTCTATGAGCGCATTCTGAAGCTACTGCTTGAGGGGACGGTTGCGCCGGGCACGCGGCTCGGCATCGACACTCTCGCCAGGCAGCTTGGGGTGTCGCCCACCCCCGTCCGTGAGGCATTCGTCGAGCTCGAGCGCACGGGCCTTGTCACCCGCGAGGCGCTGAAGGGCTACCGGGTGGCACCGCCGCTCAGCGCGAAACAGTACGGGGAGCTGCTTGAGGCCCGAACCATGCTGGAGACCACCGCAGCCAGACTCGCGACGCCGGCTACCCCGCGGCTCATCGAGCGCCTCCGTGAAGCGCACGAGGCGCACCGTGTGACTGTCGAGCGGGTGCTCGACCACGTGGACGACGGCACCAACGAGGGTGACGTTGAGGCCGCGTCTGACTTTTATGCGAAGGACACTGCCTTTCACCGGGTGATCTTCGAGCACTGCGGCAACCGTTACGTGTCGAGCATGTCGGACTCGCTCGGCGCGCAGCTGCACCGGATGCGGCAGGTGGTGCACAGCGGCGTGCCAGACGCGGGCGAGGCGCTCGCTGAACACGAGCTGATCCTGCGCGCGTTCGAGGGCACCGCTGACGGCGTCACCCCGGAAGAAGCGATGCGACACCACGTCGAGCAGGTGCGGCGACGAGCTCTGGGGCTCGACCCCGAAGGCGTCTAGGTCCCGTCCACGCGGCTCCGACGAGGCTGCTGCGCGACTCCCTCGAGGCTCCGGCGCGGCTGCCGCGCGACTCCCTGGCGGCTCCGGCGCGGCTCCGGCGTCGCTCCAGCGCGGCACCCGCGCCGCTCCCCACGGCGGGGGCGCTGGCCCGAAGGAGGCCTTTTTTGGCGCGATTGACCTACAGGATATTTCCTATAGGATCTATGGAGCGAGATTCCAACGAACTCGATCTGCTAGATCCAACGGAGCATTAGTGAATTCCACGCCGAAGAACATCGACCTCAACCGTGACACCTGGCCTATTGCCACCTGCATGCACGGTTTCGCCCAGCAGCTGCCTGACGGCACTCGCCTGCACGATGCCCCGGCAGAGGAGTGGGATCGCGTGTTCCGCACCATCGCAGGGCTCGGATTCACCGCAGTCGAGATCGCAGACAGCCACATTCGGCCTGCCGACCTCGAGCCCACACGCCGTGCTGAACTCGTGCAGATCGCGAAGAGCCACGGAGTCTCACCAATCTCGGTGCATGTTCAGCGCCAGAGCGTGATCCAGCCGGGCAAGGGAGAGCAGAACCTCGCCTACGCACACCGCGCCATCGACGCGGCGGCTGAGCAGGGGATGAGCGTGTTCTCGACCGGCCTGCACCAGCCCTTCACCGAGGCGCAGCAGCGTGCACTCTGGTTCTGGACCGCGCAGGGCCCCGTCGACCCCGATGACGCAGCCACCCGCGCCCTCGCAGTGAGCCGCCTCCGTGAGCTCGGCGAGCACGCCGCGTCGGTCGGCCTGCAGATGTCGCTGGAAATGTACGAAGACACCTACCTCGGCACCGCCGACAGCGCGGTGCAGCTCGTCGAAGAGATCGGCCTCGACAACGTCGGCCTGAACCCCGACATTGGTAACCTGGTTCGGTTGCACCGGCCGATCGAGGACTGGCGCGAAATGCACGCGAAGACGCTGCCGTACGCGAACTACTGGCACGTGAAAAACTACTCGCGCGATGAGGCCGCTGACGGCAGCTGGTTCACCTCGACGCCAACGAGCATGGAGCTCGGCCTCATCAACTACCGTGCGGTTGTCGATCTCGCGCTTGAGCTCGGCTTCAACGGCCCGTTCCTGATGGAGCAGTACGGCGGCGACAGCCTCGGCGTCTGCGCAACAAACCGCCGCTACCTGCAGACCCTGCTCCCGGCAGCCAAGTAAGCAATTCAGCAAAGGAAGTTCGACAATGACTGAACAGAGCACCCGCCCGGTCTACGCGGTTGTCGGAAGCGGTTACATGGGAGGCGGGATCGCACAGGTCCTCGCCCTCTCAGGAGCCGACGTGCGTATCGCCGACATCGACATTGACGTCGCAACCGCGGCCCGCGAGCGCCTCATCACCGAGGCCACCCAGTTCGTCGCCGACGGCCTCTTCCCCGAGGGTGCCCCGGAGCAGATCGCCGAGCGCATCACCGCCGCGACCATCGAGGACGCCGTGACTGGCGCGAGCTTCATCGAGGAGGCAGTCCCCGAGAAGATCGAGATCAAGCACGCAACGCTCAAGCGGATCTCGGAGGCAGCAAGCCCCAACGCCATCATCGGCAGCAACACCTCAACGATCCTCATCGCGAAGCTCGCCGAAGCAGTCGTGCACCCCGAGCGTTTTCTCGGTGTGCACTTCTCAAACCCCTCGCCCTTCATCCCAGGCGTGGAGCTCATTCCACACCCCGGCACCGATGAGAGCCTCCTGCCCACGGTCGAGGCGCTCGTGCGCGCGACCGGCAAGGAGACCGCACGTGTGAAGGACGCAACCGGATTCGTGCTCAACCGCCTGCAGTACGCGCTCTTCCACGAGGCAACCCAGCTCGTTGAAGAGGGCGTCGCAACGCCCGATGACATCGACACGATCGTACGCACGACCTTCGGTTTCCGCCTGCCATTCTTCGGGCCGTTCGCGATCGCCGACATGGCTGGCCTCGACGTCTACTCGTTCTGCTACGCCTCGCTCCAGACCGAGTTCCCCGAGCGCTTCGCCACCCCGAAGATCCTCGACGACCTCGTATCGGCCGGAAAGCTCGGCACGAAGACCGGCGCAGGCTTCCTCGACGTCCCCGCAGACCGCACCCCCGAGCTCATCGCGTACCGCAACCGCGCGTACGTCGAAATGCAGAAGCTCATCGACAAGTTGGGGCCCGCCCCGATCCACTCGGCTGACCCGGCGCAGGCCGACAGCTAACCGCTGCCCGCGAATTCAAAAGGAAGCAACATGACTGAGATTTTCCCCGCAGAGCGCACCGTCATTCTGACCGGCGCAGCAAGCCCGCGCGGCATCGGCCGCTACACGGCGTTCTACCTGGCTGAACAGGGCTGGAACGTCGGCATCCTCGACGTCGACGCCGAGGCAGCGGCGAAGACCGCCGAAGAGGTTGCAGAGACCCACGGCGTCAAGGCCTTCGGCGTCGGAGCCAACATCGCTGACCGCGAGGCAACCTTCGCCGCGATCGACAAGCTCGAGGCAGAGCTTCCGCAGATCGTTGCGATCGTGAACTTCGCCGGCGTCGCCTCGCCGGTGCCGTACCTCGAGGTCACCCCTGAAGAGTGGGAGCGGGTCATCTCCGTGAACCTCGACGGCGTGCACTGGGCCACGCAGCGCGTCGCACAGACCCTCGCAAAGAACGGCGTCGGCCGCATCGTCGGGATCTCCTCGGTCTCCGCGCAGCGCGGCGGCGGCACCTTCTCGAAGACGCCATATTCCGCGTCGAAGGCCGGCGTCATCGGCCTGATGCGTTCGATCGCTCGCGAGCTCGGCCCGCTCGGCGTCACCGCGAACTGCATCTCGCCCGGCCCGATCGACACCGACATCATGGGCGGCACGCTCACCGATGAGCGCAAGACCGCGATGGCTGCCGACGGCGTACTGCCGCGCATCGGCTCGCCGCGTGACATTGCTGCTGCTGTCTCATACCTCATTAGCGAGGACTCCGGCTTCGTGACGGGTCAGACCCTGAACGTCGACGGCGGCCTCTACATGCACTAGGAGCATCGCTATGTTTGCTGGCTGGACCAAAGGTCGCATCGCATTCCTCGCCATCGGCGTGGTGTGCGTCACCATCGGAGCCGTGCTGCTCATCCGCGCGATGATCTGACCGGGTTGCCGCAGCCCCGGCTGCGGCAACCCACCCCCATTCTTCTCACTACTGTCCCGGTTTATCTCAAAGGAGAGTTCACACAGATGTCAACTACCAACACCGACGCGAAGGAGCTGCTGAGCAGCCCGCATCTCGCGTCCGGCATCAAGAAGGCGACCCGCCGTCTCATGCCGATGCTCATCATTCTCTACTTCGTTGCGTTCCTCGACCGCACCAACGTGGGCTTTGCGCAGGAAGCGCTCGAGATCGACCGCGGGATCACCGCGGGCGCCTACGCGCTCGGCGCCGGTATCTTCTTCATCGGCTACGCGATCTTCGAGATCCCCTCGAACCTGCTGCTCGACAAGTTCGGCGCCCGCTTCTGGCTGGCCCGCATCGCGATCACCTGGGGCATTGTGGCCTCAGCGTTCGCCTGGGTCACCAACGACACGTCGTTCGTTATCCTGCGCTTCCTCCTCGGCGTCACCGAGGCGGGCCTCTTCCCCGGCGTGATCATGTTCCTCGCGCAGTGGTTCCCGAACCAGCGCAGGGTTGCGCTGTTCGCGATCTTCTACCTTGCGCAGCCGTTCTCGCAGATGCTCGGAGCACCCCTCTCGGGTGGCCTCATCAGCTTCGGCGACCAGTTCACGCCGTGGCACGGCTGGCAGGTCATGTTCTTCGTTGAGGGCATGATGGCGGTTGTCGCCGGTATCGCCGCGCTGTTCTTCCTCGTGGATTCACCGCAGAAGGCAAAGTTCCTCTCGAACGATGAAAAGGCCGCGATGAAGGCCGTCATGGATCACGAAGACGCGGTGAAGGACGCCGACGGCCCCCGCGGCATTCTCCCTGCGCTGCTCAGCTGGAAGGTGTGGTACTTCACCGTCATCTACTTCTGCCTCCAGATCGCTGTGTACGGCACCACATTCTACCTGCCGCAGCAGGTTGCGGGCCTCATGGGCAAGAGCGTCGGCTGGGAGGTTGGCCTCGTCTCCGCTATCCCGTGGGTCTTCGGCCTCTTCGTCTGCTACTACGTCGGCAAGAACGCGAACACGATCGTGCGCCGCCGAAACTGGGGCACGATGTTCTTCCTCATCACCGGTATCGCGATTCTCCTCTCGGCCTGGGCCGGCGCGAACGGGCACGCGCTGCTCGGCATCGCGGCGATCACCGTGGCTGTCTCGGCGTTCCTCTCGACGGGGCCGATCACCTGGTCGTTCCCGACCTCGTTCCTCGCTGGCGCTGCAGCAGCAGCTGGCATCGGTCTCATCAACTCGCTGGGTAACCTTGGCGGCTTCGTGGCACCGATCATGCGCACCTCGATCAACGAGTCGGTTCCGACCGACAGCGGTGCCTGGGGCGTCGTCTCGCTCGGCCTGTTCGCGTTCCTCGCAGCGGCAATGATGTGGGGCACCCGCTTCTTCAGCTCAAAGGCTGACCTGCTGCTCGAAAACAAGTAGTACCCGGGGTGGTGCGGGGCCGGGGGAGACCCGGGCCTCGCACCACCACCCACGTCAGCGTGACTGTGCGACTGTGCGACTGTGCGACTGTGCGACTGCGCGACTGTGCGACTGCGCCCAGTGTGCCCCACGGAGAAAGAAGACCATGAACCTCGAGATCCTGCTCTCGGCACAGCCGGGAGTACGCCCGGTCGCCGCGGCAGAGGTCGCGGCACGCGTCTCGCAGTCCGGTCGCGTGCTCATTGTGCTCGACGACGACCCGACCGGCACGCAGGCAGTCGCAGGTCTCCCCGTGCTCGCGAACTGGCGGGCAGCGGATCTTGAGTGGGCGCTCGACACCGGGGCTCCCGCGGTCTATGTGCTGACGAATACCAGGAGTTTTGACGAGGCGACCGCAGCTCGCATCAACCGTGAGGTGGTGACCGCGGCCCTCGCCGCCGCCGAGACCCGCGGCAAGCGGCTCGGCTTTGTGAGCCGTGGCGACTCGACACTGCGCGGGCACTTCCCGCTCGAACCAGACACGATCGCAGCCGCGCTCGAAGCCGCAGGCCACACGAGACCGCACGGCGTCGTCGTGGTTCCCGCATTCCCCGAGGCGAAGCGAGTATCCATCGACGGGATCCACTACACCGTCGAAGACGGCCAGTGGGTACCGGTGGGAGAGAGCGAATTCGCCCGCGACGCTACCTTCGGGTTCCGGTCATCGCGGCTAGCCGACTGGGTGTCGGAAAAGAGCGGTGGATCACTCGCAGCCAGCGACGTCGTCGAGCTCCGGCTGACGACAATCCGTGCCGGGGCCGAGGCCATCGCGGCACAGCTGCGCGCTGCCGCTCTGGGCAGCACCATCGTCGCCGACGCCGTTGTCGAGGACGACATGCGACAGCTCGCGCTCGGCCTCGAACTCGTTGAGGCAGAGGGGCGCAGCTACATCTACCGGGTAGGCCCGCCCTTCGTGCGGGCCCGCATCGGGCAAGAACCGAGCACCCCCATCAAAGGCCCACTCGACGACGCGACCACCGGATCCCTCGCCCCTGCGGGCGGATCCCACGCCCCCACGGGCGGCGGCCTCGACGCCGCGGGCGGCGGCCTCATCGTCGTCGGCTCCCACACCGCGGTCACGACCCGGCAGCTGGGCGCGTTGCGCACGGCGCACCCCACGGCCGTTGCCATCGAACTCAACGTCGCTGAGCTCATCGCCCCGGCCGATCCACACGAGGCGATCCGCCGCGCGACCGAACAGTGCGTTGCTGCGCTCGCAACCGGCAACGTCATCCTGCAGACGAGCCGGACGCTTGTCAGCACCAGCGATCCAGAAGAGAGCCTTGCGATCGCGCGCGGCGTCTCGGAGGCGCTCGTCGCGGTCACCCGCGGAATTCTCGCCAAGCAGCGCCCGAGCTTTGTGATTGCCAAGGGTGGCATCACCTCGAGCGACATCGCTACGAAGGGGCTCGGTATCGAGCGCGCCTGGGTCGCGGGATCCCTCTTCCCCGGACTGGTTTCGGTGTGGCGCGCGGTCGACGGACCGGCCCAGGGCATTCCCTACGTCGTGTTCCCCGGCAACGTCGGCACGGACGACAGCCTCGCCGCGGCCGTGACCAAGCTCACGGGCAACCTCGCCGACAACCCTGAGCACACCCGCGCGGGCGCCCCCGCGGGCCGAGAACACGCCTAAACACGCGCTCCCACCGACCAGAACTTCAAACCAACCATCACCACACCCCAGGAGGGGGACCATGAGTTACCTAATGAACGACGCGGCCGCATTTGCAGAGGAAGCGGCTGAGGGTTTCGTCGCTGCCAACGCTTCGCTGGTACGTCTCGTGCCCGGCGGGACTGCCCGGCGAAGCGCGACCCCCGAGGGTGAAGTGGCGGTTGTCATCGGCGGCGGCTCGGGCCACTACCCGGCATTCGCCGGCTTCATCGGCCAGGGCCTCGCCCACGCGGCCGCGATGGGCAACATCTTCGCGTCGCCGTCGAGCCAGCAGGTGCTCTCGGCAGCCCGCTCGGTCGCGACCCCCGCCGGTGTGCTGCTGAGCTACGGCAACTACGCGGGCGACGCACTGAACTTCGATCTCGCTCAGGAGCGCCTGCGCGAGATGGGGATCCCCACCCGCACCGTGCGCGTCACCGACGACATTTTCTCCGCCCCCAAGGGTGAGGAGCACCGCCGGCGCGGCATCGCCGGTGACCTCCCCGTCTTCAAGGTCGCAGGCTGGGCTGCTGGCGCGGGCTACAACCTTGACGCAGTCGCTGACGTTGCGCAGCGCGCGAACGACCGCACTCGCTCGATCGGCGTCGGCTTCACCGGGTGCACGCTGCCCGGAGCAACCGAGCCCGTCTTCACCGTGCCGGCCGGGCAGATGGCCGTCGGCATGGGCATTCATGGTGAGCCCGGCATCGAGATGCGTCCGATCCCGAGCGCGGATGACCTCGGAAAGTTCTTCGTCGACTCGCTGCTGGGCGAGCTGCCCGAGGGCGTCACCGAGACGCGCGGGGCAAAGGTAGCGGCGATCATCAACGGCCTCGGCTCAGTGAAGTCGGAGGAGCTGTTCGTCGTGTGGCGCTCGGTCGCACGTGAGCTCGAAGCACACGGCGTCGAGGCGGTCGAGCCCGAGGTCGGCGAGTTTGCGACCAGCTTCGAGATGGCTGGCCTGTCGCTCACCCTCATGTGGCTTGACGAGGAGCTCGAGCAGGCGTGGCGCGCCCCCGCACACACACCGGCGTTCCGCAAGGGCTTCGTGCCCGCGAGCGAGCTCGCCGACGCGGTTGCCGCAGGCGAGGACGAACTCGTGCAGCTCGCACCCGCCGCGACCCCCGAAGCAGCCGCCGCGGGCGAGGCCGCGACCGCCGCGATCCTCGCCATTGAGACAGTGATCGAGCGCGAGGCCGACGAGCTCGGTCGGCTCGACTCGATCGCCGGCGACGGTGATCACGGCATCGGAATGCGCCGTGGCTCGCGTGCCGCAGCCGTCGCCGCCAACGCGGCAGCAGCCGCTGGTGCTGACGCGGGCGTGGTGCTGGCCTACGCCGCCGATGAGTGGGCAGACAAGGCCGGCGGAACCTCGGGCGCACTCTGGGGCGCCGGGCTGCGTGCTGCGGCCCGCGTGATCGGTGACACCGCACCTGACGCCGCGACGATCGCCCGTGCGGCCCAGGCCGCTCGCGAAGAGGTGCAGCGCTTCGGCAAGGCCGAGGTCGGCGATAAGACTCTCGTCGACGCCCTCGTGCCATTCGCTGACGTGCTCACCGCCGAGGTCGCAGGAGGCGCGAAGCTCGTCGCCGCCTGGAACACCGCCGTTGCCGCCTCACAGTCGGCATCCGACGCGACAGCAGACCTGCTGCCGCGCATGGGCCGTGCGCGCCCGCACACGGAAAAGAGCCTCGGTACTCCCGACCCGGGAGCCGTCTCGTTCGTGCACGCGATGCGCGCGATCGCTGCAGTGCTCGACAACTCGAACTCGAACTAACACCAGAACTCGCAGGAGGAAGCATGACCGCCAAGTGGCGCATCGTTATCGGTGCAGATGAAGCAGGCTACGAGTACAAGGAAGCGCTGAAGCAGGATCTCGAGAACGACCCGCGGGTCATCTCGGTGACCGACGTCGGTGTTGCAGCTGACGGCCGCACGCCGTACCCGCGGGTCGCAGTGGCTGCAGCCGAGCTCGTACGCGACGGCGAAGCTGACCGCGCGCTGCTCGTGTGCGGCACCGGCCTTGGCGTCGCCATCGCCGCAAACAAGGTGCCCGGCATCCGGGCCGTCACCGCGCACGACAGCTTCAGCGTCGAGCGCAGCGTGCTGAGCAACAATGCGCAGGTGCTCACCTTTGGCCAGCGCGTCGTCGGACTCGAGCTTGCCCGTCGCCTCGCGCGCGAGTGGCTCGGCTACGAGTTTGACCCCGCGTCGGCGTCTGCCGAGAAAGTCGCGGAGATCGAGGGCTACGAGCAGACCGGTAGCTGTGAGTAGTACCGCAGTTGCATCGTCAGTCGAGGGTGGTCGCCCCCGGCCGATCCTCGGCGTGAGCCTGAAGCTCTATCTTGATGTCGCGAGCACCCGCTCCTGGGCGCGGTCGGTTGGCGAGCTTGCACACACCCATCCGGCGCTTGCCGACGGGCGGGTACAGCTCTTCGTACTGCCGTCGCTTCCGTCACTTGCGGCGAGTAGCACCGAGCTAGACGGCACGGGCGTTGCCTGGGGTGCACAAGATTTGCACTGGGAAGACCGTGGCGCATTCACCGGGTCGGTGAGCGGCGCGGACCTCGCCGAGCTCGGGTGCCGCTACGTCGAGGTCGGCCACGCCGAACGCAAGCGCATCTTTGGTGAAGACGCGACGGTGGTGGGGCGAAAGCTCGAGGCAGCGTTCCGCAACGGCATCACCCCAGTGCTCTGCATCGGCGAGGCTGCAGAGGGCTCTGCAGCAGACGCGGCACGGGAGTGCATCGCCCAGCTGTCAGAGGCCCTCGGCTATGCGCGCAGTGTGTCGAGTAGCAGCGAGATTGTCGTTGCCTACGAGCCCGAGTGGGCGATCGGCCAGCCGAAGCCAGCGGGGGCCGCGCATGTGCGCGCCGTTGCGGAGCAGCTGCGTGGGTGGCTCGACGCGAACTTTACCGGAACGGCGCAGATCATTTACGGCGGCAGCGCCCAAAGGGGAACGCTCGCGGAGCTCGGCGACAGCGTCGACGGGCTCTTTCTCGGGCGCTTCGCGCACCGGGTCGAGGATCTCGCCGGCATCGTCGACGAGATCGCGGTGCGGTAGCTCCGCGCCGGGCCCCACTCGGCCCCGAAACAGGCTCCTCACAACTCAGGTGCAGAACTCAGCGATAAGGAGCGCTCAAAGGCCATGACCTCAGCGAGGTCATGGCCTTTTTGCTGCCGATCACTCATGACTTCGCTGAGGTCATGGCTTCTGAGCGCGGCCCAGCGTAATCGGGCACCGTCGGCTTCGTGCAGGCCGCGCTCATCGGGACTCCTCGCCGACGTCGGAGGCCGCTCGACCCTCCTTTGTGAGGGCCCCGAAACACGAGAACCCCCGGACCGACTGGTCCGGGGGTTCTCGTACTGTTGAAACTACGCGGTCGCGGCGAGCGCCTCGCGCAGCACGCTGACGACGTCGAGCAGCAGCTCGTCGGTCATCTTCAGCGACGGCAGGAATCGGATCGCCTCGCCGTAGAGGCCTGCGGAGAGCAGGATCACGCCGTTCTTCCCGGCGTAGTCGATGATTGCCGAGACGCGATCAGCGTCGCCCTCGAGGGTGCCCGGCTTCGTGATCTCGATCGCGAGCATCGCGCCGAAGCCGCGAACCTCCGCGATGCAGTCGAACTCGGACTGCAGCTGGCGCAGGCCGTCACCGAACGTCTGCCCGATGCGCTGGCCCTCGGCGAGCAGGTCGAGCTTTTCGATCTGTTCGAAGACGGCAACGGCCGCCGCGCACGACACGGGGTTGCCGCCGAAGGTGCCGCCCAGTCCGCCCGGGAGCGACTTGTCCATGATCTCTGCGCGGCCGGTGATGCCCGACAGCGGGAGGCCGCCGGCGATACCCTTCGCGGTGAGGATGATGTCGGGCTCAACACCGAAGTGCTCGATGGCGAACATCTTGCCGGTGCGGGCCATGCCGGCCTGCACCTCGTCGGCGATGAATACGATGCCGTTATCCTTGCACCACGCGGCGAGCGCGGGGAGATAGCCGTCAGCGGGAACGACGAAGCCGCCCTCACCCTGCACGGGCTCGACAACGAGGCACGCGAGGTCTGCGGCACCCGCGGTCTTCTCGAGGTGGTTGATCGTGCGCTTCGCTGCCTCTTCGCCGGTCAGGCCGTCGTGCAGCGGGTGCGAGTTCGGTGCGCGGTAGACGTCGCCGGCGCGCGGGCCGTAGCCGAGCGCGTAGGGAGCGCCCTTGTGGTTCATGCTGCTCGTGAGCATCGTGCGGCCGTGGTAGCCGTGCTCAAGCACAGCAACGCCGGGGCGGCCGGTGTGCTTCCGCGCGATCTTCACGCCGTTCTCAACGGCCTCGGCACCCGAGTTCATGAGCAGCGTCTTGTAGTCGCCGGTGCCCGGTGCGTGCTCGGCGAGCAGCTCGGCGACGCGCACGTACGGCTCGTAGGCGTTCATCGTGAAGAGAGTGTGCGTCACCTTGCCGAGCTGCTCGCGGGCAGCCTCGACAACGGCCTCGTCGGTGTGGCCGATGGTGGTTACGCCGATGCCGCCGCAGACGTCGATGAGCTGGTTGCCGTCGACATCGACAACGATCGAGTCGTGAGCACGCTCAATGTAGACGGGGAAAACCGTGTGCACCCCGGGCGGAACGACGCGCTTGCGGCGCTCGTGGATCTCCTGCGAGCGGGGCCCGGGGATCTCGGTCACGAGCTTCCGCTCCTGGGTGATTTCTGCTTCCAACATGTCTGAGCTCATGCTTCAACCTTACTCCTGCACCCCCGAGGACTCTACGATAGGGCTATGCGTAATGAACACGAGTACCTCATTGAAGTTGAGTGGCGTGGAAATCGCGGCTCGGGAACCAGCGGCTACCGCGAGTACGGCCGTGAACTCGTCATTCGCGCCGAGGGGAAGGCCGAGCTCGCGGGCTCAGCCGACCCTACGTTCCACGGGGACCGGGATCGCTGGAACCCGGAGGAGCTACTCGTCACTGCGCTCGCGCAGTGCCACATGCTGTCATACCTGCACATGGCGGTGCGGGCGGGGGTCGTCGTCACCGCATACACCGACGCAGCCGTCGGCGTGATGCGGCAGTCTGGTCTCGGAGGCGAGTTCACTGAGGTGACGCTGCGGCCCGAGGTCACCGTCGCAGACGCTTCGATGGTGGAGGCCGCCCTCGCTGCCCACACCGAGGCGTACGAAAACTGCTTCATTGCTCGCTCCGTGAACTTCCCGGTGCGTCACACACCGACTATTCACGTCGAAAATCAGCCCGAATTGACGGGAAAGCCGCCAACCGTGTAATACGGTCTCGGGCACCGCGCACTGGCAATACAATGGAACCCATGGCCAAGTCGTCTTCGTTCTCCGTCTCCACTCCCATCTTCTATGTGAACGACGCCCCGCACATCGGGCACGCGTACACCGAGGTGGCAGCGGACGTCCTCGCTCGCTGGCACCGCCAGGCGGGGGACGACACATTCTTCCTCACCGGCACCGATGAGCACGGCCAGAAGATCCTGCGCACCGCGACCGCGAACGGCGTCCACCCCAAGGAGTGGGCTGACCGCCTCGTCGAGACCTCGTGGATCCCGCTGCTCGACACCATCAACATCTCGAACGACGACTTCATCCGCACGACCGATGCGCGCCACAAGGCCGGCGTCGAGGTCTTCCTGCAGCGCCTGCACGACGACGGCCACGTCTACGCCGGCGAGTTCGAAGCGCTGTACTGCGTCGGCTGCGAGGAGTTCAAGCCGAAGAGCGAGATCGTCGACGGCGAAGGTCCGTACGAGGGCGAGAAGGTGTGCTCGATCCACTCGAAGCCGCTCGAGCTGCTCCACGAGAAGAACTACTTCTTCAAGATGAGCGCGTTCCAGGATCGCCTGCTCGCGCTCTACGAGGAGCGCCCCGACTTCGTCCAGCCCGCGAGCGCGCGCAACGAGGTCATCGCATTCGTGCAGCAGGGCCTCGAGGATCTCTCGATCTCACGTACCTCCTTTGACTGGGGCATCCCGATCCCGTGGGATTCCTCGCACGTCACCTACGTCTGGTTCGATGCGCTGCTGAACTACATCACTGCGCGCGGCTACGGCGCGAACCCCGAGGATCCGGCAGCCGAGCTCAAGCACTGGCCCGCCGTGCAGATCGTCGGCAAGGATATCCTCCGGTTCCACGCCGTGATCTGGCCGGCAATGCTCATGGCCGCCGGCCTCGAGGTGCCCTCGAACGTCTTCGCGCACGGCTGGCTGCTCGTCGGCGGCGAGAAGATGTCGAAGTCGAAGCTCACCGGTATCGCGCCGAACGAGATCACCGACACCTTCGGAGCTGACGCATTCCGCTACTACTTCTCTCGCGCCGTCTCCTTCGGGCACGATGGTTCGTTCAGCTGGGAGGACCTCGCGGCACGCTACCAGGCTGAACTCGCGAACGGCTTCGGCAACCTCGCAAGCAGGCTTCTCGCGATGAATGTGAAGTACTTCGAAGGGCGTGTGCCCGAGGCGAGCGGGGAGACTGAGGCAGACGCCGCGATCCGCGAGCTCGCCGCACGAGCCACGAGCGAAGCTGACGCGCACATCAACAACTTCGCGATTCACGAGGCGCTCAGCGTGATATGGGAACTCGTCGACGCACTCAACGGGTACATCACCGAGCAGCAGCCGTGGGTGCTCGCGAAAGACGACGCCCAGCGCGAGCGGCTCGGCACCGTGCTCTACACCGTCACCGACGGCCTGCGTGTGCTCGCTGAACTGCTGCACCCCGTGATCCCCGAGTCGACCGCGAAGCTCTGGCACGCGCTCGGAGCTGAGGAGACGCTCGGCGACCTCGACGCGCAGCCCATCCGCGAGGCGGGCACCTGGGGGCGCCTGCCTGCAGGGACCCAGCAGCATCCCCTCGCCGTGCTCTTCCCGCGGATCGAGACCGAGGGCGATAGCAAGTGACCCCCGCCGAGGGCGGCACGCCCTCCAAGACCCCGGCTGGCGGTCTGCGCACGCGCAACACTGACGGCGGGAGTGCGTCGAAGGATCGCGCGCAGCCGCGCCCCGACAACCCCGAACCGCTGCCGTTTCCCGTCTACGACAACCACACCCACATGGAGTTCGACTTCGACGGCGAGGTGCTCGACCCGCTCGAGTCGCTCGCTCGGGCTGAGGCCGTCGGCGTGCGCGGCGTCGTGCAGGTCGGCACCGACCTCGAAACGAGCCGCTGGAGCGCCGAGTTCGCCGCGAACGACGCCCGCGTGCTCGCCGCCGTCGCGCTACACCCCAACGAAGCGCCACGGCTCGCGGCGGCAGGGAAGCTCTCCGAGCACCTGTCAGAGATCGCGCGGCTCGCGACGCAGCCCCGCGTTCGCGCGGTGGGGGAGACCGGGCTCGACTTCTTCCGCACGGGCGAGGACGGCCGCGACGCGCAGTACGAGTCGTTCGAAACGCACATCGAGATCGCGAAGGCGAACTCGATCGCGTTGCAGATCCACGACCGCGATGCGCACGACGAGGTCGTCGCGACCCTCACCCGCGTGGGGGCTCCAGCGCGCACTGTGTTCCACTGCTTCTCGGGCGACGCAGCCCTCGCGCGCATCTGCAACGAGCGCGGCTGGTACATGTCGTTCGCGGGCACCATGACGTTTAAGAACGCACCCGCGCTGCGCGAGGCACTCGAGGTCGCAAGGCCCGAACTCGTGCTCGTTGAAACCGACGCGCCGTTCCTCACCCCGGAGCCGTTCCGGGGCCGCCCGAACGCCCCGTACCTCTTACCGCACACCGTGCGCAGACTTGCCGAGGTGCAGGGCAAGTCGCTTGAGGCCGTGTGCGAGCAGCTTGCCGCCAACACAGAACGCGTGTACGGCACGTGGGAGATGGACACCGATGAGTAGCGCACTGTTGGGCCCGGTTGAGGTTCGCGAGCTCGCCGAACGCCTCGACGTCTCGCCGACGAAGAAGCTCGGGCAGAACTTCGTGATCGACCCGAACACGGTCCGCAAGATCGTGCGGCTCGCCGGCGTCGAATCCGGTGACCTGGTCATCGAGATCGGGCCGGGACTCGGCTCCCTCACCCTCGGTATTACCGAGGTGGGCGCAGACGTGACCGCGATCGAGATCGACTCCCGGCTCGCGGCCGAGCTGCCGAACACGATCCGCGCGATGCAGCCCGAGGCCGCTGATCGCTTTCGGGTGATCCACACCGACGCGCTCGATCTCTCGGCTGCGCACCTCGCGACGCTCCCGGGCCAGCCCACGGCGCTCGTCGCGAACTTGCCCTACAACGTGTCGGTGCCGATTCTCATGCACCTGCTTGAGCTCATCCCAGAGCTGAACCGCGGGCTCGTGATGGTGCAGGCCGAGGTCGGCTACCGGATCGCCGCGGGCCCCGGCTCCAAGGAGTACGGGTCGCCGAGCGCGAAGGCCGCCTGGTACGGCGAGTGGGGGATCGCCGGCACCGTGAGCCGCCGCGTCTTCTGGCCCGTGCCGGGCGTCGACTCCGTGCTCGTGTCGTATGCGAAGCGCGACGAAGCCATCGGCACGGAGGAGGAGCGCGTGCGCACCTTCGAACTCGTGAACGCCGCATTCGCGCAGCGCCGCAAGATGGTTCGGCAGGCGCTGCAGCCCGTGTTGGGCGCTGAACGCACCGTCGAAACCATCGAAGCTGCGGGGATCGCCCCGACCGCCAGGGCCGAGCAACTGCACATCGAAGACTTCCTCGCGATCGCGCGGAGCGAGCAGCAGTAATTTTGCGCTAGCGTAGGAGCTATGCGGAGCGACCAACGTAGATCGATCACCGTGCGTGCCCCGGGCAAGATCAATGTGTACTTTCGGGTGGGCGCGCTCCAGGAGGACGGCTACCACGAGGTCGCCTCGCTCTACCAGGCGGTCTCCCTCTTCGAAGAAGTGACGGCGACGCTCTCCGACACTTTCACGCTGCGCTTCGGCGGGCCGATCGAGACCGCGGGCCTGCCCGTTGACGACTCGAACCTCGCGATCCGCGCGGCGAAACTGCTCGCGGCCCACACCGGCTACCAGGGGGGCGTCGACCTCACGGTGCTCAAGCGCGTACCGATCGCCGGCGGAATGGGCGGGGGATCAGCCGACGCTGCCGCCACGCTGCTCGCCTGCGATGAACTCTGGGGAACCGGGGTCGGCCGCTCCGGGCTCGTGGCGCTCGCTGCCGAGCTGGGAGCTGACGTGCCGTTCGCGCTCGAGGGCGGCACGGCCGTCGGCACGGGTCGCGGCGACGAGCTCAGCCCCGCGCTCGCGAAGGGCACCTTCCACTGGGTGCTCGCGCTGTCAGACGGCGGGCTGTCGACGCCCGAGGTGTACGACATGCTGGATCGGCACCGCGACGACCACCGGGTGGAGCTCGGGCAGCAGCCCGAGTACGTGAAAGTGGAGACCGCGGTGCTGCAGGCCGTGCGGGTCGGTGACGCCGAGTCGCTCGCCGACTCGATGCACAACGACCTGCAGGCGGCGGCGCTCAGGCTCGCGCCCGAGCTTTCGGAACTGCTTGAGCTGGGGGAGTCGCGCGGCGCGCTCGCCGGGATCGTCTCGGGATCCGGCCCGACGGTTGCGTTTCTCATGGAGAGCGCGCAGGAGGCCTCGGAGCTCCGCGGAGTGCTTATGCGTGCGGGTGTGAGCGCCCTCACCGCGACGGGCCCGGTGCACGGTGCCCGCGTGATCGAGGGCTAGCTGCTCGCTCCCCGAGCCCGAGTTGGCAGTTGTTGTCGCTTCGGCGACCCCGAAGCGACAACAACTGCCATCTCCGAAGCCTCAGAGCGGCACCTCACATGTGCAGGCGTGCGTCGTGAGTCTTGCGGGGTGCCACCCCCGCCATCCTCTCCGCCCCGATTAATTCAGACCGACTCGTGCGGAGGCTCCCGCGGCCTATAGCGAAGCCCTGGCCTTGCTCCACAGCTGGTCAGTTCGCGCCATGAAATCGCGAGGGATCGGAGTTTCTTGGCGTGAAGTGACCAGGAGTAAGCGGCAGCTGCCCCAGCTAACCATTTCGCGTGAGTTCGGAATAGTTCTCGCCTTCCCCGGGTTGCACGGGACGTGAACAATACGATCCGCATTGATATTTGGTCTGACATCGCCTGCCCGTGGTGCTACATCGGCGCGAACCGCTTCCGCATCGCGGTCGAGCAGTTCAAGGCAGACAACCCCGAGGTTGAGTTCGAGATCGAGGGGCACAGCTACGAGCTCGCTCCCGACACCCCCCTGAACTTCGAGGGCAGCGAGATCGACTTCCTCGTGAAGCACAAGGGCATGCCGCGCGAGCAGGTCGAAGACATGCTCGGCCAGATGACTGGCATGGCCGCAGCCGAGGGCATCACCTTCGACTTCGAGAAGGTCGCCCACTCAAACACCGCCGCCGCTCACCGCGTGCTCCACCTTGCCAAGGAGCAGGGCATCTACGACGAGGTGCTCGCGCGACTCTTCAAGGCCTACTTCGAAGAGGGCGTAAACATGAGTGACGTCGCGCAGCTCGGTGCGGTGCTCGACGAGGTCGGGCTCAACCCCGAAGAGGTGGAAGACGCGTTCGAGAGCGAGAACCTCGGCGAGGCCGTCGAGCGCGACATCACCCGCGCCCGCATGCTCGGTGTCACCGGCGTACCCTTCTACCTCATCAACGAGAAGTACGGTGTCTCGGGTGCACAGCAGCCTGAGATGTTCGTCAGCGCATTCGAACAGGTCCTTACCCTCGAAGCCGAGGGCGATCAGCCCGACTGAGCCTCTGCTGAGAGGTCAGTCGATCGCCGGACGGAGCACGCGCTCCCGGCGTAGAATTCACGCAGACGAGAGGATCCATGATGAACGAAACGAAGACCCAGCAGCCCGAGGCGGCAGCTCAGCCCGCGGCTCTGAACCCCGAGGCAAGCATCGCCGGTGCGGCGGCGTTCGCGAGCGCCGAGAGCATGGAGATTCTCAACCTGCTTGGTGGAGACTCAGCGGGCGGCTCCTGCTGCGGCGGAAGCTGCTGCGCCCCGAGCGAGTAGCCACCCGCGCGCACCGCGCGCCACCCACGAATGCGCGCCCCGGCTCCGGCCCGGGCGCGCATTCGTCGCTTTCGGGGGAGACGCTCGCCGCTGACCGCTCTGACTCTTCAGAGATGAGTGTTCTTCGCTTGCCAGCTAACTGCTCTAGGGAACGGGGGCCTTACTGCGGGCCCAGCGGTACCGGGAAACCGCTGGGAGCAATCGGGCACCGTCAGCTGCGCTCCGGTCGCGGGAGGCCCCGCAGTACTCCGACCGGAGCCACCTCGCTTCAAGACGAGAGTGGAACGCCCGGGCCGGGTGCCGTTGGCAGCCCCAAGGTTGTGGCCCTTGCGCTTGAGCGTGGTGGCCTTCCGGAGATTCCGGCAGTGGCGCGAGCATTACGCCCCCTCGCCGACACCGGTAGCCTCCAGAGCCGCAATTGCGCAGAGCTCGTACAGTCCCCGTTTAATCCATTCCGTCGCGTTTTCGGCCTTCGCAAGAGCCGGTCTGAATTAATTGGGTCGGGGAGGATGCGAGGATGCGAGGATGCGAGGAAGCGAAGGGTGCCGCGCCGCCAGCTACTCGGGCAGCGCGTCGCAGTTCGGGGTCGCAGGAAGGCCCGCCGCGCGATCCAGCGTCCACTCAATAAGCTGCGGGGTGAGGGGCGACTCCTCGGCGACGAGTGAGAGGTGGTCGAGACCCGCGAACTCTCGGTAGTCGATCTCGATGCCGGCGTCGCAGCGATCCCGCACCCACGCGCGCTGCTGCTCAGCCTTCACGAGCGGATCAGCGAGCCCCTGCGCGACGAGCACCGGAGCCGGGAATGGGCCCGTGGGTGTCTGCGCGCGGAGGAGATCTCCGAACTCCCCGTCGAGCACCTCGTCGGGGAAGATCTGGTTCGGGACCTGCGTGCCGTGGAGGATCGCGGACAGCGCGTCCTGGCCGTTGAAGCACAGATCCTGAATCTTCTCGACGCCGCGCGCGGATCCCGGCGTGAGCTGCGAGGCAAGCTCGAGCTCAGGGTAGAGCTCTGCCCAGGTCGCGGCGATGTAAGCGGAAACCGTCTTGCCCGCCGCATCGCTCTTGTTCACCTCGGCGAGGCCGAAGAGGTCGGCCGCCGGGGCGAACGCGGCGATGCCTGTAATCGGCGCATCGGGGGCGTAATCTGCTGCGACCTGGCCGGTCCAGAGCGAGCCCTGCCCGCCCTGCGAGTGCCCCCACACCACCGTCTCCGCAGTGACGTCGAGCGCGTCGAACTCCTGCGCCGCGCGGGCCGCGTCGAGCACGTTGCGCGCCTCAGCGTCGCCGATGAGGTACGGGTGCGCGCCGGCGGTGCCGAGCCCGATGTAGTCGGAGGTGACCGCGGCCCAGCCGTGCTCGACGACGAGCTGCTCGAGCGCCGCGCCCGCTCCGTCGGCGAGTGGGCTCGCGCTGAGCGAGGGCGCGCACTTCGCAGCGACGCCGGTCGTGCCGTGCGAGACGGAGAGCAGTGGGAGTGGATCGTCGCCCCGTTGTTTCGGCGCGACGATCGTTCCGCTGGAGATGGCGGGGGATCCGTCGAAGCTCGTGGTGGTGTAGAGGATCTTCCACCCCTCCGCACCCTTCGGCAGGCCCGCCTTGAGCGGCTCCGCGCGGATCAGCCGGCCCGGCTCGTAGGGCACGCTCTCGGGCGGGGTGTAGAACTTGCCGGGCTGCGGCAGCGGCACGCCGCCGAGGATCCATCCGCTGCCGAGCGCGACGCCCACGGCGAGCACGAGCGCGAGGCTCGCGCCGATCGTGCGCGACCAGCGGGCGACCCTGCCGCGTCTGCGGGGCTGCTGCGGCGAGTTACGGTAGAGCGCAGCCATGACGAGCTGCAGCCCAAAGAACACGAACCAGGCCCCGACGCCGAGCCGGAAGAGCGTGAGGGTGAGCACGGGCCAGGCGAGCGCGACGACGCCGAAGACGATGCTCGCGAGCGCGATGATGATGCTCGTGGCCCGCTGGTCGCCGCCGTGGCGGATCACCTGCACCGTCTGCAGGATGCCGTGCCCGATGAGCGAGGCTCCGACAAGAAACGCGAGCCACGGTGCACCGCCGACGGGCCACACCGCGATGAGCACGCCGAGCACGAAGAGGACCGCGCCGAAGACGCGGGCAGATACCTTCGTGAACCCGTCGAGTGTGGGGAGGAGATAGGCGGCGATCCCGGCGAGCGCGAGCCCGATGCCGGTGACGACCGCGATTTGGTGGGTGGAGAGTGGGGCGAGCACGAGTGTGATGCCGAGCCCAATCGCCGCGAGCCCGATGACCGCACGGAGGGGGCCCGCGAAGCCCGCGAGCGCCTGTGCAACGGTGGTTCTCAGCGGCACGGTCACGCCTTTCCTTCTCACCCCGAACGGCGTGCGCCCTCGGTCGCCGCACCTGGCGACGCTCCCAAGAATACCGGGAACGCTGATCGTTGTACGAGCGACCTCTTGCCGGTATCGCCCCGCTGCACCGTGTGGCTTCGGCCTACGCGGCCGATCCACATCGAACTGAACTACGCTTAGAGGGTTATGGCGCATATTCTTGGGGCCGAGGCCCTGCACCTGGAAGTTCCGACGAAGGTCGTTTTCGACTCAGTGACGCTTGGCGTCGATGAGGGAGATCGCATCGGCATCGTCGGCCGAAACGGCGACGGCAAATCTTCGCTCCTGATGATGCTTGCTGGGCGGCGCGAACCCGACTCGGGCCGCGTCACCTACCGAGGCGGCACCACGATCGGCGTGCTCGATCAGGCCGACCGCTTCGACGACGGCGAGACCGTCGGCAACGCGATTGTCGGCGACACCCCGGAGTACGAGTGGGCGGGCGAGCCTCGCATCCGCGACGTCATCGCGGGTCTCGTTGCGGATCTGCCGTGGGAAGCCGAGCTCGACTCGCTCTCGGGCGGCCAGCGCCGCCGCGTCGCGCTCGCGCGGTTGCTCGTCGGCGACTGGGAGGTCCTCTTCCTCGACGAGCCCACGAACCACCTCGACGTCGAGGCCGTTGCCTGGCTCGCCGAGCACCTCAAGCGCCGCTGGCCGGCGAACCAGGGCGCACTGCTCGTCGTCACCCACGATCGCTGGTTCCTCGACGAGGTCAGCACGCAGACCTGGGAGGTGCACGACCGCCTGGTCGAGCCCTTCGAGGGCGGCTACGCGGCCTACATCCTGCAGCGCGTTGAGCGCGACCGCCAGGCCTCCGTCGTCGAGCAGAAGCGGCAGAACCTCGCGCGCAAGGAGCTCGCCTGGCTCCGCCGCGGTGCTCCCGCGCGCACGGCGAAGCCGAAGTTTCGGATCGACGCGGCAAACGAGCTCATCGCCGACGTCCCGGAGATTCGCGACAAGGTCTCGCTGCAGTCGATGGCGGTGTCGCGCCTCGGCAAGGAGGTCGTGAACATCCTCGACGTCGGCGTCACCTACACGGACCCCGCAACGGGTGAGCCCCGCGAGGTGCTCAAGGACATCGAGTGGCGCATCGCCCCGGGCGAGCGCACCGGTATCCTCGGCGTGAACGGCGCGGGGAAGTCGACGTTGCTCGGCCTCATCTCGGGTGCGGTTGAGCCGACGAGCGGCATCGTGAAGACGGGCAAGACCGTGAAGGTCGCCCAGCTCACGCAGCGCCTCGACGAGCTCGAGGCACACCTCAACGAGCCCGTGCGCGTGGTCATTTCACGGCTCCGCACGAGCTTCACGGTCGGCTCGGGATCGAAGGCGCAGGATCTCACCCCCGGTCAGCTGCTCGAACGTATGGGGTTCACGAGCGCGCAGCTCTCAACCCCGGTGAAGGATCTCTCTGGCGGGCAGAAGCGTCGCCTGCAGCTGCTGCTGATCCTCCTCGACCAGCCGAACGTGCTCATCCTCGATGAGCCGACGAACGACCTCGACACCGACATGCTCGCCGCGATGGAGGATCTCCTCGACTCGTGGCCAGGCACACTCATCGTCGTGTCGCACGATAGGTACTTCCTTGAGCGCGTCACCGACCAGCAGTACGCGATCCTCGATAAGGGGCTCAGGCACCTGCCGAACGGCGTCGACGAATACCTCAAGCTGCGCCAGGCCGAGGAGCGCGCGAAGGAAGAGGCCGCGAGCGGTGGATCGAGCGCTGGTGCGGGCGGCTCCAAGGCGACTCCGAAGGCTGAGCCGAAGCTGTCGGGCCGCGAGCTGCGCGACGCGCAGAAGGAGATCGCCTCGGTCGAACGCAAGATTGCGCGCATGCAGGGCGATATCAAGAAGGGCCGTGACGGGCTCGCGACGCTCGATCAGGGCGACTACCAGCTGCTGAACGCGGAGATGGCGAAGATCACCGCGCTTGAATCGGACGTTGACGCGCTCGAACTGCGCTGGCTCGAGCTCTCTGAGCTGCTCGGATAGGGAGTGTGACACACCCTACCCGAGCATGCGCGGCGTCTTATTCTCCGGGCCACACGTTCGCGTCACGCAGGAGATCGCGTAGAACTGTGGTCGTGACCTTGCCGTAGTCGGTGGTCGGAAGATCAACGACAAAATGGAAGGTCTTTGGCACCTTGTAACGCGCCATGATGTCGCGACACCACACGAGGAGATCCTCTGGAGTGAGCCCGTTCTCTGCGACTACAACGGCGTATCCCACTTCACCCCAGGCTTTGTCAGGTGCCCCAACCACACCCACCGCTCGAACGAGCGGGTGCGTGAGGATTTTTTCTTCGATTTCTCGGGGATCGATATTAGATCCGCCGGATATATACATGTCGGAGGCGCGACCAGTGATGTAGAGATATCCCCGCTCATCGAGGATTCCGAAGTCGCCCGTGTGGAACCAGCCGTCCCGGAACGACTTGGCGTTCGCTTCATCGTTCGCAAAGTATCCGGAGAATACCGCCGGACCGATCACGCAGATTTCGCCGCGCTGGCCGGAACCTAGGATATCGCCGGCCTCGTTCTTGATGACTACGTCCATACCGGTCCGAGGATAGCCCGCGCTCACGATTCCCTCGTATGTCGGAATATCGAGATTTCCTTCCGGAGGCAGCACCGTGATGGCTCCTGTCACCTCTGCCTGACCGTAGTATTGCACGACGACGGGGCCGAGTACCTCGACAGCCCGGCGCTGATCCTGCTGAGTGATCGGTGCGCCTGCATGGATCACAAAGCGGAGCGAGGACAAGTCAGTAGTCTCGTTGACCCCCTCTACGAGGCGATTGAGAATTGTCGGCACGGTGAACAACGTCGAGACGCGATGGTCCGCGATCAGCGACCATGCTTCGCCCACATTGAGGCTGTCTCCTGGAAGCATGATGATCCCTGCACCGCGAGCTACGTGCATAAGCGCATGCACGCCAGCTCCGTGCGAGAGGGGGGCCAGTACGAGAGTAGAATCGCCGTTCGAAAGCCCGGGCATCAGATCTGCGATGTGATTGTTGATCACGAATGTCAGGTGATCGTGAGAGAGGACTGCTGCTTTAGGCCTCCCAGACGTGCCCGAGGTAAAGATGTACCAAGCTGGCTGGCCAACTGCCACGGGGGCATCTGCTACGGGCGAACCCGCGTTGGCTTCGATGAGCCCCTCTACCGATGGTTCTCCGGTAATAGGATCATCGTCGGAAATGGTCCATACAGTCGCAGACTCGGCAAGTGCAGGATCGATCTGGTTGGTGGTTCCATGAATGATCAAGTCTGGGCTGATCACATCGGCAAGGTCAGTGAGTTCTGATTGGGTGAGCTTGCAGTTGGTTGGTGTGATCGTGGCACCGATGCGCCATGTTGCGTACATGACCGTGAGGTAGTCCCGGGAGTTATTAGCGTGAAGCATGATCGTGCTTCCCACGCCGAAACCGGATGCGCAGAACGCGGCAGCGAGAGCGTCAACCCTCTCGTCGAACTCACGCCAGGTCCAGGCAGTGGCTCCCCGCACGATGGCGCGCTCATTCGGCAGCCTCCGTGCCGTTTGACGTAGCAGTGTTGCAAGGTTTGTAGTCGCCTGAGCGGTTGTGTGCTTCATTGATTTAGTCACCAAGCTTCCATAATGCTCACGTAGTTTGCGACTGCTGTTCCGCCCATGTTGAAGATTCCCCCGAGTGTGGCGTTCGGCAGTTGCATGTCGCCAGCGTTGCCGCTCAGCTGCATTGCGGTAATTGCATGCATCGATACGCCCGTGGCACCTAGTGGGTGCCCCTTGGCTTTGAGGCCACCCGAGCGATTTACGGGGAGCTTGCCATCTGGTGCGACGATCCCTTCCTCCAGGACCCGGTGGCCCTGGCCTGGCTCGGCGAGTCCGAGCGCCTCGTACTCTATGAGTTCCGCGATCGTGAAGCAATCGTGAACCTCGAGAAAATCGAGGTCAAAGGTTGAGACGCGGGCTTGTTCGATAGCCGCTTGCCACGCCCGCCTTGCTCCGGCGAACTCCAGCGGGTCGCGTTTGGACAGTGCCATGAAGTCGTTCGCGTGGGCACGCGCGCGAAACCCGACTCGTCGCGGAGCTGAGACAGCCACGTCTGGTGCGGCGACGATCATCGCGACCGCGCCATCGGAGATCAGCGAGCAGTCCGTACGTCGCAGAGGGGCTGCCACGATAGGGTTCTTCTCCGAGACCGTGTTGCAGAACTCGAATCCGAGGTCCTTGCGTATTTGAGCGTACGGGTTTGACACGCCATTTTGATGATTCTTCGCGGCTATTCGCGCGAGTGTCTCGCTCGGGTCACCATAGCGCGCTGCGTATTCAGAGGCGATCCCAGCGAACACTCCTGCGAAGCCGCCCTGAACCATTGCCTCCTCGGGGCCATAGCACCCGGATAGCAGCAGCTCCCCAGCGTCCTTGGACGGTATCCCGGTCATCTTTTCTGCGCCAACAACGAGCGCGATCTTGCCGCGCCCGGACTCGATGAAGTCAATCGCAGCAAATAGTGCTGCTGAGCCAGTCGCACATGCGTTCTCAACTCGGGTAGCCGGTACTGCGGAAAGCTCAGGTACAGCCATTCCGACAAGGCCCGCCTCGAACCCCTGGGGGGAGAACCCATTGTTGTACACGCCGACAAAGATGCCGTCAATCTCGGCAGGCGAAACCTCGGCATGAGTGAGGGCCCCGGGCACGACGGAGCCAATGAGCGACTGGACGTCAGGATGATCGACGAGCTTTCCGAACTGCGAGTGGCTCCAGCCAATGATAGATGTCATTCCGTTTGCCATTATGCGTTCGCCTTTTCGCTCGCTGCGGGACGTCCAACATGTTTAGTGAGGATCAGCATTGATTCCCTTACAGGTGTTCACGCGCCTTTGGGTGGGATCCAGGCGACTTTCTCGACTGGTCAACCGATTGTCAACCTGATATACATAGTAGCAGGCTGATTGTATATTGGTCTAACATGTGTCCCGGCGGTGAAGCCGATGGGCAGCACATCAGTTGCATGACACAAGAGCGCGGGTTCGCAGTGAAGGCTGGCTGCGGTGGTGGAACACCTTTGAATTAGGGCAGAAATCTCAAGGAGGAGATCAAGTTGAAAAAAAAGACGGTACTCGTAGCGGCGCTCATGGCATCGGTTCTCTCGCTAACTGCGTGTTCAAGCGGAGAAGGTGCTCGTGGCGGCACGCCCGCCGAAGGTGAGACCTACAACTGGGACATGACCATTTCGTCGAGCGAAGCATCGACGTGGTGGGCGGGGGCCGAGAAGTTCGGTGAGCTTCTCTCGGAGAAGTCGGACGGCCGGATGACACTGAGCGTGTTCGCGGGTGACCAGCTGTCTGGCGGTGATCAGGTCGCGGGTCTCGAAATGCTCACCAACGGCGACAAAGCGTTTGCCTACTACTCGACGGTCATCTATTCGGGTGTCGACCCCAGGTTTGGTGCGGTGAATGCGCCGTTCCTCTACGAAAGCCACGAGCAGGCTGACGAGACTCTGGCAAATAAGGCAGCGGATGCCTATTCCAAGCTCACTGAGGACTTAGACATTCAGTTCCTTGGTTTTGGTGAGTCAGGATTCCGACAGATCACCAATAGTAAGCATGCGATCACGACGCCGGAAGACGTGCGCGGCTTGAAGCTTCGTGTCGCCGGTTCTCAGCTGTTCCTCGATATCTTCCGTGAGCTTGGCGCGGACCCAATCACAATGAATTTTGCTGAAGTGTTCACCTCCCTCCAGAACGGCACGATTGATGGCCAAGAAAATCCAATCGATGCCATCTACGCGAACGGTCTGCCAGAGGTCCAGGAGCATATGAGCGTCTGGAACTACGTCTATGATCCCCTGATCCTCGGCATGAACCTTGACCTGTTCAATGGCCTGAGCGCGGATGACCAGAAGATCGTCGTTGAAGCCGCAGCTGAGGCCAATGAATTCCAGATCGAACTCACTCGCGAGACCGAAGCCGCGCAGTTGCTTGAGATGAAAGAGTCGATGACTGTTTCCGAGCTTTCGGCAGAACAGATCGCTGCGTTCCGTGAGGCGCTGCGGCCCGTTTACGATCTCTATGCCGACAAATGGACAGCAGAGGTTGCTGAAGCGGTTCAGCCCAACTAGCTTCCCCTACAGGAAGGAGGCAGAAGTTTATAGTTGCCTCCTTCCGTTTTACACTTAGGAGTTCATATGCTCGACGCTATTCTCCGCAGGGTGGAGAACACGATCATCGCTGCCACCTTTCTGTTCATTACGCTTTTGGCATTCGCCAACGTGGTAGCGAGATACGTGTTCCACTCATCCTTCTCATTTACAGGTGAGTTGCTCGTCAACCTAGCTGCGCTTCTCACCATGGTGGGAGCTGCTGCCGCGACTCGCCTCGGCACCCATCCCAGCTTCAGCCTGCTGCGGGACTCGACTCGCGGATGGCTACACAAAGTCGTGATCGCTCTCGTATGCCTGATCATGTTGACGTTCTTCCTCATCTTCATGTGGATGGGCTGGGATATGGCCATGCGACAGTTTGCTTCCGGCCGTCTTACACCCGCGCTGCAGATTCCCCAGGGACTTCTTTCGCTTGCGCTACCGTTCGGTGCCTTGCTCGGCATAATCAGAACTATCCAGGTTGCAGTGATCGAGCTGCGAGGAGGAGACGCTTTCGTGGGAGAGGAATCAGAGGCGCTTGCGGCTGCAGCGGCGCAGACTGACGGCGACTCTGAAACCCGGCCCGGGGCCGCCGCAGTCAATTCATCACCAGTTTCGAGAGGAAACCTCGACAATGATTGAACTCATCCTTTTTGGAACTTTCCTAGTCTGCCTCTTCCTTGGCGTGCCCATCTCAATGTCAATGGGCGTCTCGGCGTTTGCGGCTATTGTCTACACAGGAGGGATGAAGGCGCTCGCTCCAACAGCAGGGATTCTATACGCCGGGATGACCTCGGAGACGTTGCTCGCAATTCCGTTCTTTATTCTTGCTGGGACCATCATGGAGCTAACAGGGATATCTCGGAGGCTCGTCGAATTCGCAGATGCGTGTTTCGGGCATATGAAGAACGGAATCGCCCTGACCGCGGTTCTCACAGCATTGCTCTTCTCTTCGATCTCCGGTTCGGGCCCAGCGACCGTGGCTGCCATTGGTGGAATACTCATTCCCGCACTGGCAAAGCACGGCTACACCAAACGTCACTCTGCGGCTCTTGTAGCTACCTCAGGCGAACTGGGCATTATCTTGCCGCCGAGTATCGCGTACATTGTTTTTGCCGTTGTCGCCGCTGACTATGCGGGGTCCGAGCGCGTTTCGATTGGGCGGCTCTTCATGGCCGGCGTCGTTCCCGGCCTGATACTTGTTGTGGTTCTTTACCTCATCGCTCGATTCCTTCCGCGTGAGCTAGAAGTTGCCAAAACGAACGCCTCGGCTCATCTCAGCCAGGTCATGGGGACTAACACTCGCGCTGCTCAGCCCACTGTCACGGCCACCGGTGCGATCGCGCGAACAGCAGATAACACGGGGCTCATCACGATCGATGAGGTTACCCCCGAGAACGCTGAAATGGGTGGCGGGCTCAGCATGCGAACGGAACGCGCCCCAGCGAGTGTCGTTTTGAAGGCCTTTCTCAAGGCGCTTCCAGGCTTGCTTGTCCCCGTGATTATCCTCGGCGGCATCTACGGCGGCATCTTCACCCCAACTGAGTCAGCCGCGGTCGCCGCGGTCTACGCCCTCGTCGTTGGTGTGTTCGTAACTCGTGAGCTGAAGCTCATCGACATGTTTAAGATCTTTACGTCGGCAGGCATTATGTCGGGCCGTATCATGCTGATCATTGCCTCCGCCACGGTTTTCGCCTACGTAATTACGCGCAACCAGATTGCGCGCCATGTGGCGGACTGGATGTTGAGCCTCACCGACAGCATGGTGCTGTTAGTACTCCTCATCAACCTGGTGCTGCTCATCGCCGGTATGTTTCTTGATGCGATCTCTGCGTTCTATCTGTTCATTCCCCTGTTTCTCCCGGTACTGCTTGAACTCGGCATGGATCTCACCACCATTGGTGTGATGATGACTTTGAACTTGGCGATTGGTCTCATCACTCCTCCGGTGGGCATTGACCTCTTCGTCGCGGCCAGCATCGCCAAGATCCCCTTCGGTGAGGCAGTGAGAGGTATCGGCCCGTTCGTCGTGGCGGGGATCGGGGTACTCATGCTTGTCACGTTCGTGCCTGCGATCAGCAATTGGCTCCCAGATATGTTGGGACTGTGAGTAAGAAAATGCGTCAAGAGCTCGGAGGAAAAGTCAGCGTCGTCACAGGCGCGAGCGGAGGAATCGGAAGAGCGATCGCAATTGAGCTTGCCTCCCGAGGCTCGGATGTATTGGTGCTCGATGTGAATGACAGTTCGGAGACGGTGGCAGCGATTGATGGGCTAGGCCGAGGCTCAGTGCGATCCCGCAGCGAAATCCTCGATATCCGGGATCGCACAGCGGTGCAAGTTAGTTTAGATCGGCTCGTCGCGGATTGGGGTTCACTAGACATCCTGGTCAACAACGCAGGAACCGGGGCCCGGGTGAGTCTTGAACACACAACCGATGAGATCTGGGACCAAGACATCGATACAAACCTCAAAGGTGTTTTCCTCATGACGCAGTCTGCGGTGTACCCGCATATGGTTGCCGCGGGTAGCGGCGCGATCGTCAATATCAGTTCAGTGTCGGGGATCATCGGCGGTGCTCCTTCAGGCGACAGTAGGATCGCTCGAAGCGGTCCAGCCTATGCTGCGTCAAAGGGCGGCATTATTGCATTCACTCGCTGGGTTGCGAAGGAGGTCGGACCTCTGGGCATCACGTGCAATAGCGTTGCGCCTGGTCCGGTCGCGACGCGGCTCACTGCGAGTGTGGCTTACCCAATCGATGCTCAGCCTATTCAACGTATCGGCCTCCCGGAGGATGTCGCGGAGGCTGTTGCCTTTCTCGTTTCGCCTGGAGCGAGCTATATCACTGGCGAGACGCTGAAAGTCTGTGGAGGGTCAGCGATCAGCTGAATCCGCACACCGGATGCCTCGTCGCTGATGATGACACCTATGACATTCAGCGCGCCCCATGCAATCAAAGGAGACTATGTTGCAGCCTGTCGTTCATCCCGGTCCTGTCGCTCCGGAGCGGATAGTAGCGGTGCCCGTGTGGACACGAAGCACTATTTGTGAATTGTTGGGAGGCCTGCCCCTGACAGATCAGCTCCACCGAGCCCTGTCAGAACTCGGAGCCGATAGCGGCTTCGCCGAAATCCATGGTGGAGAGTACGCCCCGCTGAGTTACTGCATTCCAGACGTGGCGACTGCCGAGCACGCCATGAGCTTCTCTGAGACCCGGCAACGTGACCGGGTGCATTTGCTCTACGGCTCTGTGACACTCGGAGTGCGTGACGGTGCTGCTTTCATGCACTCCCACTCAATGTGGCAAACACCGACCGGAGCGGTGGAAGGGGGCCATTTGTGGCCTGAGACAAAGGTTGGGGATCCTGCCCCTGTCGCCGTGGTTACCGCCATTTATGGTGCGCAGTGGCGCAACGCGCCTGACATTGAAACTGGATTACCGGTCTTCACCCCGGTCGAACAAAGGACAACTATGGAAGATCAGCAGGGCTCACACCCGGACACAGTGGTAGCGCGTGTGCTGCCGAACGTTGACATCACTGAAGCGGTACTGCGGGTTTGCCGCGAGGCCGGATTCGCAAGCGCCAGTATTCGGGCTGGCGTCGGCAGCCTGGTTGGGGCCACACTGCTCGACCGCGTTCGCGGAGGGCATCTCACAATTGATGGTCCTGCGACCGAAGTGATCGCGTTGTTTGGTGACGTGCGCACTAAGGACGGAGAACTCACGGTGCGACTCACGTCCACGCTGGTTGATCGTCACGGGGTTATCCACTCGGGCGAACTCGTTCCAGGCGAAAATCTTGTGGGTGCAACATTTGACCTCACCGTGCAGAACATCGGTGCATCTACCATCGTCGCTGACTGACGAGACACAAAGGACGTGCTCATGACTAGACTACGCGAAAAAACGTGCCTCATCTTCGGCGGAGGATCTGAGGGCGGCGAGGTCAACAACGGCCTCGCTGCCGCCGTCACCTATGCGCGGGAAGCGGCGAACGTCGTGATCGTAGATGTGAGCGAGGCTGCCGTGCAGGGGGCGTTGCAACGAGTGCGTGACGAGTGCGCAGGGCTCGGGCTTGAATGCTCATTGCTTGGGATCGTGGGAGACGTCACCAGCGAGACTTCTGTGAGTAACGCGGTCGACCAGACGATTGCGAGGTTTGGTCGAATCGATGTTCTGCATAACAATGTCGGTGTCGTCAGGGCCGGGGGGCCGATAGAGCAGTCTCTTGGCGAGTGGAACGCTGCGCTGAATGTAAATCTCACGAGCATGTTTCTGACGTGCAAGTACGTGCTGCCCCACATGATCGAACAGGGAGTTGGGAGTATCATCAACATCGGTTCGGTTGGAGGCCTTCGATACGTCGGGTATAACTACCCGAGCTACGCGGCTTCGAAGGGCGCAGTGATCCAGTTCACGCAAAGCCTCGCGTTGCAATATGCGGCGAAGGGTATTCGAGCGAACACGATTGCCCCTGGCTATATTGAGACGCCGCTCATCCACCGTCAAATAGGTAGTGCTAACGAGACGCCCGCTGAGCTTATCGCCGCCAGAGATGCGCTGTCACCAACTGGAAAAATGGGTACACCGTTTGATGTTGCGAATGCCGCACTGTTTCTGGCGTCCGATGAGGCTAGCTACATCAATGGGGTTTGTCTTCCCGTAGACGGCGGGCTATCCCAGAGCACAGCTCTGGCGCAGGATTCAGGGTACTAGTAGTTCAACACACCGGCCGTTTGTCCTCGAGTGTGGCAGCGGGCCGTTGCGTTACCGGCTCAGTACTCGGGAATCGCTGAGTCGACTGCTGAAGAGGGAGCAGCAGCCTCCGGGCCCGGAGTTCCGCCAAGCCTACCGACAAGGCGTTCGCGGGCCCTGCCGAGGTGCTCCGCAAGTAGAGTCGCGGCTGCGTCTGCTTCACCCGCTTCAACGAACCGGAGTATCTGCTCATGCTCGGCGACAATCAAGTCGACGGACAGGAGCGATGCGTCCTGGACCTGTGACATGCAGAGCACGACCTCGGATGCCAGCATGCTGTACATTCTGCTCGTTCGCTCGCTTCCAAGTGCGTCGACAAGGCTCACGTGAAAACGCATATCTGGGTCCACAATATCGCGAGGTGATGCTGATTTAAGCGAAGCTATCTCGGAGTTTGCCTCGCGTGCGGCCGAAGGTACAGTCCGGTGCTTCGCCAGCTGGCGAAGGGCCTCGGCTTCGATCAGTGCACGACTACGGTAAATGTCGCGAGCATCCTCCGGCGTGAGTCGGACCACGCGCGCGGTTTTGTGTGCGTTGCGGTAAAGGAGGCGTTCGCGAACGAGGTTTTCGATCGCCGCCTTCGCTGTGGGGCGCGCTACCTCGTACATCGACGCGACTTCGACCTCAGCGAGGGCCCTGCCCGGCTCGAGGTCGCCGGCCAGTACCCTGCTCCGTAGGTCGGCGGCGACCGCATCAATGATTGACACGACCCCTACTGCTGCTGCTGTCATTCGCCCGCCTTCCACGCCAGGTGTACTCCTCCCGCTATTTTAGGCAACTTATCGCACTAATTCTATGTCGAAGGCCACGGAATGTAAACTTGACTATTTTGCTCACTTGTCAGACAATTGCGGAATGAGTGTGATTTCCTCGTCTGTGGTGCCCGAGATACTAGCTGGTTTGGCGGACCCCGCCCGATACACAAACCGCGCAATTGATCGCGTCGCCTATGCCTCTGATGCGTCGCATTACCTCCTGACGCCAGAGGCCGTGGTCACTGCCTCAAACACCGAGGAGGTCGCGGCCATCATGCGGGGGGCAACCGCAAGCGGTTCGCAGGTTACATTTCGTTCGGGCGGGACGAGCCTTTCTGGTCAATCAAGTACCGAGGGGATACTCGTCGATACCCGCAAAGGGTTTCGTCGCGTTGAAGTCCTTGACTCAGGGAAGCGCGTGCGCTCTCAGCCGGGGGCTACGCTCCGGCAGGTGAACGCGCGACTTCTTCGACACGGATATCGCCTCGGTCCCGACCCGGCGAGCGAAGCAGCCTGCACCATCGGCGGAATCGTTGCGAACAACTCCAGTGGAATGGCTTGTGGCATCACCGAAAACACCTATCGAACGCTCGAATCGATGGTCTTCGTGCTCCCGACGGGCACAGTGATTGACACGAAAGATCCCGGCGCAAACCAGCGTTTGCGCGACGCAGAACCCGAGCTCTTCGAAGGCATCGTTCGGTTGCGGCGTCGCGTCCTAAATGACCAGCGGTCCGTGGCGATTATCCGCAGGCAGTTCGCGATGAAGAACTCAATTGGTTACGGGATTAACGCGTTTCTCGATTTTGAGACTCCGGTCGAGATCCTCGAGCGTCTCATTATCGGCAGTGAAGGCACGCTGGCCTTTATCGGGGAAGCCACGTACCGAACGGTTCCTATTAAGCCCGTAGCGGCGACCACGCTCGCACTGTTTTCTTCGCTCGACGATGCAATGCGGGCGCTGCCCGAACTGGTGGATACTGGCGCGGCCACGCTTGAACTCATGGATTCCACGAGCATACGAGTGGGCCAACGCCTCGCCGACGCACCCCCGCAAGTGCGCGGGTTCGAGGTCTCCAACGAGGCGGCCCTGCTTATCGAATACCAGGCCATGCAGCAGGGCGAGCTCGACGAGCTAGTGACTGGCGCTACCGGCACGCTCGAGACGCTGCCCTTACGCTTCCCAGCCGCGTTGTCGCAGAATGCTGCAGACCGCGCGCTCGCGTGGAAGCTCCGAAAAGGGCTCTATGCGACTGTTGCAGGTGCGAGGCCAAAAGGAACGACGGCTCTCCTGGAAGACATTGCCGTCCCGGTCTCGTCACTTGCAGCTACCTGTGAGACCTTGCAGGAGCTGTTCACACAATTTGGTTACGTCGATAGCGTGATCTTTGGGCACGCGAAGGACGGCAATATTCACTTCATGCTCACAGACAGGTTCGAAGGGGAAGCTGCTCTGGGGAGGCTCTCCGGATTCACCGATGAATTGGTTGCGGCAGTACTCGGCGCGGAAGGTAATCTCAAAGCCGAGCATGGCACTGGGCGCGCTATGGCTCCTTTCGTACGCCAGCAATACGGCGACGAGCTCTACGAGGTGATGCGTGAGATCAAGCGTTTGTGCGATCCTGCAGGGATACTGAACCCTGGGGTGATCATCAGCGATGAACCAGACATACATCTGCGTGATATTAAGCTCGCCGAGCCGGTCGAAGAAGAGGTTGACCGTTGCGTGGAGTGCGGGTACTGCGAGCCGGTGTGCCCCTCGAAAGACCTCACGCTCACGCCCAGGCAGCGAATCGTCGTGAAACGAGGAATTGCGCGTGCTGAGTCGCTGGGGGACACAGCTTTGGCCACAGAATTAGAGCGTGATTATTCATATGACGGCGTGGATACCTGTGCCGTTGACGGAATGTGCGCGACTGTCTGCCCGGTGTTGATTAACACGGGTGACCTTGTGCGGCGGCTGCGAATGGAAACGCAAGACCATGTTTCTTCGACTGGTTGGAAGGTCGCCGCCAAGAACTGGGGACCCGTTACTCGTGTGGGGGCAGCTGCGCTTACGGTCGCTGACCGGCTACCGGTAGCTCCGGTAAAGGCTATGACGAGTGTGGGGCGCAAGCTCCTGGGCGCAGACACTGTGCCGGAGTACTCCGCGGACCTGCCACGCGGCGGGAAGAGTCGCGCGAGGTACGCAGGGGAGCAGGGGGGCGGCACAGGCCAACCCGTTGCCGTGTACCTCCCAGCGTGCGTTAACTCGATGTTTGGAGGTGGAGGGGAAGGGCTGGGCGTCACCGAGGCGTTCGTCCGCCTCGCCGAGCGGGCCGGTGTGCGTGTCATAGTTCCAGAGGGAATCGAGTCGATATGCTGCGGCACGCCGTGGAGCTCGAAGGGCCTCGCCGCCGGGCATGAGGTAATGGCGGAGCGGGTTGTCACGTTGCTACAGCACGAGACACGGGAAGGAGAGCTCACGATAGTGAGCGATGCCTCAAGCTGTACCGAAGGATTCGCGCATGTTTTCGAAGCAGCGGGTGTTACGCAACACGTCGAGGACGCGGTCGCTTTCGTTGAACGGGTGGTTCTGCCACGGCTTGGAGAAGTCCTGCCAGTTGCCGAGAGCCTCGTTCTGCATCCGACCTGCTCGTCGAAGCAGATGGGCCTCAATTCGGCTTTGGAGTCGCTAGGAGCAGCTGTCGCGAAGACGGTCACCGTGCCTGATGCCTGGGGGTGCTGCGCCTTTGCGGGTGACCGTGGGATGCTCCACCCTGAGCTCACAGCGTCCGCCACAGCGGCCGAAGCTGAGGAAGTGCGTGGGCTCGGCGCTGAGGCTCACGCATCATGCAACCGCACCTGTGAAATCGGCATGACACGGGCAACTGGCCAAGAGTATCTGCATGTCATTGAGCTGCTCGAGCAGGCGACGCGATTGCAGACGTAGATTTGCGCTACCGAACTAAGCGCCGTTAGAGCCTGCAGAGAGCTTTTGGAGTGGAACAGTCGAGGTCTGTGGCTGAATCTGGGCTGAACGAAACATGGATTGTCGTGTTCGGTCATCGCAACTGAGCCGCGCGGACGTGCGAAGAGTATCGCACTTCAACCGGCTACTGCGAGTGAGCCTGCGATGGCGCAGGGATTGGGGAGTTCGTGCAAGGAAATAGAAAACGTTGCAGCTCCCCATTCCCGTCTGCTTAGCTTGGCGTCAACGATCCACAACGGGTCAACGATCCACAACGGGTAGAGCGCAGCACAAAGGAGTAGCGATGAACCTCGCAGGAAAAACGATCCTCATGTCGGGCGGCAGCCGCGGCATCGGCCTCGCGATTGCGCTGCGGGCGGCAGCCGACGGCGCCAATATCGCGATGCTCGCCAAGACGGATACGCCGCATCCGAAGCTTGAGGGCACGATCCACACCGCTGCGGAGGAGATTCGCGCAGCTGGCGGGCAGGCGCTCGCCATCGTTGGCGACGTGCGCAGCGACGACGACATCGCCCGTGCAGTCGAAGAGACCGTCGCGGCATTTGGCGGCATCGACATCGTGGTGAACAACGCGAGCGTGATCGACCTGTCGCCCTCGAGCGCGCTCGACCCGAAGAAGTACGACCTCATGCAGGACGTGAACGTGCGCGGGACCTTCATGCTTTCCCGCGCGGCGATCCCGGCACTGAAAAATGCGGAGAACCCGCACATCCTCTCGCTTTCGCCGCCCCTGAACATCACACCGAAGTGGCTCGGCGCGCACACCGGCTACACGCTCGCGAAATACGGCATGACGATGGCGACGCTCGGGCTCGCGGCTGAGTTCGAGGGGGCGGGGATCGCGGCGAACACGCTCTGGCCCGCAACGACGATCGCAACCGCCGCGGTGCAGAACCTCCTCGGCGGCGACCAGGTCATGGCTGCCAGCCGGACGCCCGCAATCTACGCAGACGCAGCCTACGCGGTCCTCACGCAGCCGTCGGCCGCGTACACCGGCCAGACTCTCATCGTCGAAGACGTGCTCTCTGCCGCGGGCGTCACCGATTTCTCGGGCTACGCTGCGGTGCCGGGTACCCCCGACGAGCGGCTCTTCCCAGACATCTTCTTGAACTAAGAGCCCGCACCGAGCAAAACCGGGTTAGCGTGGGGCCATGGTCAACTATCGCTATCTCGGAAACAGTGGTCTGAAGGTCTCGGAAATCACCTACGGCAACTGGGTGACGCACGCCTCGCAGGTGGGCGACGAGGCCGCGGTGCAGACGGTGCATGCCGCGCTTGATGCTGGCATCACCTCGTTCGACACCGCGGACTCGTACGCAAACCAGGCGGCCGAGGTCGTGCTCGGCAATGCTCTGTCCGGGCAGCGCCGCGAGGGGCTCGAGATCTTCACGAAGTGCTACTTCCCGGTGGGCGCGAAGGCCCCGAACGATACGGGTCTGAGCCGGAAACACATGTTCGAGTCGATCCACGGCTCGCTCCGCAGGCTCGGAACCGACTACGTCGACCTGTATCAGGCGCACCGCTTCGACTATGAGACCCCGCTCGAAGAGACGTTTCAGGCGTTCGCCGACATCGTGCGGCAGGGTAAAGCACTGTATATCGGTGTCTCCGAGTGGACCGCCGAGCAGCTGCGAGAGGGGCACGCGCTCGCGCAGCAGCTCGGCGTACAGCTCATCTCGAACCAGCCACAGTATTCGATGCTCTGGCGCGTGATCGAGGAGAAGGTCGTGCCCGCCTCTGAAGAGCTCGGGATCTCACAAATCGTCTGGTCCCCGATGGCGCAGGGCGTGCTCACCGGCAAGTACCTGCCGGGGCAGCCCAGGCCCGAGGGATCCCGCGCCACCGACCCGCACAGCGGCTCGCGCTTCATCGAATCATTCATGCGCGACGACCTGCTCGAGGCAGTGCAGCGGCTGAAGCCCGTCGCGCGTGAAGCAGGCATCACGATGCCGCAGCTCGCGATTGCGTGGGTGCTGCAGAACCCGAACGTCTCCGCAGCGCTTGTCGGGGCGTCGCGTCCAGAGCAGCTCGCTGACACCGTGAAGGCCTCGGGCATCACCCTCGACGGCGATACTCTCCAGGCGATCGACACGGCACTTGGTGACGTCGTAAATCGTGATGCGGAAGACACTTACAACATTGCCCCGCGTACTCGCTTGAGCTAGTTGGGCCTCCCAGGGTTGCTGCCGCGCGGTGCCGGAGCCGCGCGCTGCCTGAGCCGCGCCGCGCAGGCGAGCCTTGCACCGCCACCCAGCCCCGCTGCTCTCGGGCCATCTACACCGCTCCGTCTTTTCCTTCCCGACCCCTTCCAAAGCCGAATAAGACTCGCAGAGGATTACTCGGGGCGGGGGAGCGTGCGGGGGAGCGGCGCGCGGAACGGCGAAGTGTCGGTCGCCGTGCCGAGGGGCACCACCAGCGGACTGCCCGTGACCGGGTCGGCGATCACCACGCACTCGAGCTCGAAGACCTCGCGCACAAGCTCCGGCGTGATGATCTCGGCAGGCGGCCCCTCGGCGACAACGCGGCCGTCCTTCATCGCGATGATGTGCGTCGCGTAGCGGGCCGCATGGTTGAGGTCGTGCAGCACCGCGACGAGCGTGCGGCCGCTCGCGTGCAGCGCGCGAAACAGCTCGAGCAGCCCGATCTGGTGGGCAATGTCGAGGAACGTCGTCGGCTCGTCGAGGAGGATCAGCGGCGTCTCCTGCGCGAGCGCCATCGCCACCCACACCCGTTGCCGTTGCCCGCCGGAGAGCTCGTCAACGAGTCTCGTCGAGAGCTCCGTCGTGTTCGTCGCGTCGAGCGCCTCCGCGACGGCACGGGCGTCGTCGTGCGACCACTGCCGAACGATGCCCTGGTGAGGGTAGCGGCCACGCGAGACGAGGTCGGCGACGACGATACCGTCGGGCGCAAGCGACGTTTGCGGGAGCAGCCCGACCTCACGCGCAAACGCCTTGGCCTTGCGCTCGTGAATCGACTTCCCGTCGAGCACGACCGCGCCCGCGGCGGGTTTCAGGAGCCGGGCGAGCGAGCGCAGCAGCGTCGATTTGCCGCACGCGTTCGGCCCGACGATGACGGTGAACGAGTCATCGGGAATCTGCACGGTGAGCTTGTCGGAGATCACCCGTTCGTCGTACCCGAGGGTGACACCGTCCGCGTGCAAGCGTGTGGCCCCGCGGGGCGCGGCGTGGGTGGTTGAGAGCTGGGCAGCCATGCGGAGTCTTTCTTCTGGGGTCATTAGCGGCGGCGGGTTTCGCGGATGAGCAGCCACACGAAGTACAGCCCACCGACGGAAACGGTGATGATGCCGACGGGCAGCTGCATGGGGGCGAAGAGTCGCTGCCCGATGAAGTCGCTGATCACGAGCAGGAGCGCGCCGGTGGCTCCCGCGGCGATGATGCCGACGCCCGCGGAGCGGGTGAGTCTGCGCGCGATCTGGGGGGCGACGAGCGCGATGAAGGCGATCGGCCCGGCTGATGCGGTCACGAGCGCGACGAGCGCGACGCCGGTGACGATTGCCCAGAGCCTGACGGTGTTCGGTCTGGATCCGAGTGAGCCAGCAGCGTCGTCGCCGAGTTCGAGCACGCGCAGCGCGGGGGAGAGCAGCAGCGTCGGCACGAGCAGCACCGCGAACACGATGACCGCGGGCCCGAGTGTGTCGACGGTGAGGCCGTTGAGCGATCCCGAGCCCCACACGGCGGCGGTGAGCTGCTCGCTCTCCGTCGATTTCAGCATGAGGAACGTGTTGAGTGCGGCGAGCATCGCCGAGACACCGATGCCGACGATGATGAGTCGGAACCCCTGCACGCCGCGCCGGTAGGCGAGCGCGAACACGATGAGCGCGGTGATGATGCCGCCGCCGAGCGCGCCTGCGGCGACCGCGAAGTAGCCGACGCCCGTCACGAGCATCACGATGAGCGCGCCCGTGTAGGAGCCTGAGGCGAATCCGATGATGTCGGGGGATCCGAGTGGGTTGCGGGTGAGCGACTGGAAGATCGCGCCGCTCATTCCGAGCGCCGCGCCGAATAGCGCGGCGAGCAGTGCGCGGGGGAGCCGCCACTCGCGCACGACGAGGAGTGTGCCCGCGTCGCCGGTTCCGAGCAGCCCGCCGAGGACCTCGCGGAGCGACAGCGTGTAGGTGCCAGTGGCAATGGAGAGGAGGATCGCGGCAACGGTGAGCCCGAGCAACACTGCGACGACGCACACGCCGCGCCGGGAGACATGCCAGGACAAGCGTGGCCGCTGCGTGGCGAGCGTCGGGTAGCCGAAGTCGACGGTACGAGGCGCGGTCACAGTGCGCTCACATTTCTGCGCCGTGCGAGCGCGATGAGTACGGGCGCTCCGACGAAGGCGGTGACGATTCCCACCTCGAGTTCTTTCGGCGCGAGCACCACGCGGCCTAAGACATCAGATGCGAGGAGGAGCAGCGCGGCACCTACTGCGGAAAAGGGGATGATCCAGCGCTGATCGGGGCCCGTGAACCAACGCACCACGTGCGGCACCATGAGGCCCACGAATCCGATGGGGCCGGCGGCGGCCGCGGCGGCACCCGCGAGGAGCGTCACCGCGACGATCACGAGCACCCGGGTGCGAACCACCCCGGCTCCGAGGGAACGGGCGGCGTCGTCGCCGAGCGCGATCGCGTTGAGCGGCCGACCGGCGACGAGGGCGAGGGCGAGGCCGATCGCGATCGGGATCCACACCTGCGCGAGCGTGTCCCAGCCGCGGCCCGCAAGGGAGCCTGCGCTCCACCGCAGCAGGTCGTCAAACGCGTTGGGATTGAGCATCGTGATCGCCGATGAGAAGCCGCCGAGCAGCGCCCCGAGCGCGACGCCCACGAGCGTGAGTCGCACGGGGGTCGCGCCGATCGACCCGATCGAGCCGAGCGCATAGACGAGTACGGTCACGACGACGGCTCCCGCGAAGCTCAGCCACAGGTACTGCGAGAGGCTCGTGACGCCGAAGAACGCGATCCCGACGACGACCGCGAAGCTGCTGCCCGCGCCGACGCCGAGAATGCCGGTATCGGCGAGCGGGTTGCGGGTGAGCGCCTGAATGAGCGCTCCCGCGACGCCGAGCGCCGCGCCCACGACGAGCGCGAGCACCGCGCGCGGCGCACGCAGCTCGGTCACGATGTACGCCTCTTCGCTGCCATCGGGCAGCCAGAGGAGCTGCCACAGCGTCTCCAGCTCGATCGCGCGCACGCCCACCCAGAGGCTGAGCATGAACGTCGCCGCGAGGAGGACCAGGGCCGCTGCGAGAAACAGCGCCCGCTTCAGACCCTGATTCCAGCCGCCCTGACGACCCGAGCCCTGACGCCTGCCGCCCTGACGGCCTTCGCCCAGCGCCTGGTTCGCGGACGAGGCGGAACGCGCGGATGGGGCCGGGCCCTCAGGCCTGGCTGAGGTTGCGTCGCTCACAGCCCGAGCTCGGCGAGCCGCGAGTCGTAGCGGTCGCGGTTCGCTTCGTGGTCGTCACTCGACTCCCAGATTGCCGCGAGCGCCGTGAGCGTGTCCTCGTCGAGTGCCTCGTAGTGTTCGAGCCACTCCTCTTGACGGTCGCGCCAGTACCCGATGACGTCGTAGCGATCCGGGGTGAGGCCCCGCTCGTGTCTGAGGTAGCGCCTGGCATCGCGCAGCGCGCCGGCCTCGCCCGCGACCCAGACGTAGCACTCGGCGGAAATCGGCATGGCCTTGAGTGCCTCGGTCATCGCGCTCGGGCCTACGCCGTTGCCGCGGCCAACGATCCACTCGACCTGCATGCGCTCGCCGCCGATGTCGAGCCGGTGCGAGGCATCTGCGATCTCGATCGCGGCGACCGCGTGCACGCCGTCCGGGAGCTGCTCGGCGAGCCTGGCGAGCGCGGGCATGCCCGTCGCGTCGGTCACGAAGAGCTGCGTCTGCGCGCCCACCGGTGGCTGGTAGAGTCCGCGCGGCGCGTTGAATGCGACGCGGTCGCCTGGAGTCGCGGCGCTCGCCCACGCACCTGCTTTGCCGTGCCCGTGGACGACGAAGTCGATGGTGACCTCGCCGGTGGCGCGGTCGTGGTGGCGGATCGTGTACGGCTCGATGTGCGAGTCGTCGTTTTCCGGCTCATGCCACACGCCAGCCTCGTCGAGGGTGGGGAGCCTGAGCTCGCCGGAGGCCCCGGGAAAGCGCACTCGCACGAACTCGTCGCCGACGCCCGTCGTGGTGAACGCGGCAAGGTCTGATCCGCCAAAGGTGACGCGCACCATGCCCGGCGTGAGCCGGGCGGTGCGCGTCACTTCTGCGACAAAGAGTTCCTGGGTCACGACTGCGCGTCGAGCTTCGCCTGGACCTCGCCAAGACGCTCGTCAAGGCTGTCGAGGTTCTGCATCGCCCAGCCGAACGAGCCGGTCGGGCCGAGGTTGATGTACTCGAAGACCATGCCGTTCTTGACTGCGGGGAGGTTGTTCCAGAGGGTGTTCTTCTCGAGGGTGGCGAGCTGCTCTTCGGGGGTGTTCATGAGCGTGAACACGATGTCGGCGTTCGCGAGCCGGCCGAGCTCCTCGTACGAGAACCACTCGGGGAAGCCGTCGGGGTTCACCTCGTCGTCCTGCTGCTCGCGGAAGTTCGCGCCGAGGTCGCGGAGGATCGGGGTCATGAAGTGCTTGTCGGAGTAGGTGCCCCACTCGGTCTCCATCGGGGCGAACAGCGTGACGGTGTTGTCTGCGAGGAGGTCCTTGTACTTCGCCTTGATCTCGTCGCGGCGATCGTTGTACTTCTCTTCGAGTGGCAGCACGAGATCTTCCTTGCCGAGGATCTTTGCGAGTTCGACCGAGCGGGTGCGCCAGGCCTCGCCGTCGCGGGCGTTGAAGGTGATGATGGGGGCGATCTTCTCGATCTCGGCGCGCATTGGGTCGTCGAGGGGGAGGAAGTCTTGGGTGGCCACGACGAGGTCGGGCTTTGCCTGCACGATGGCCTCGAGGTTGAGCTCGTAGTACTCGCCGATGGACTGCGCGTCTGACTCGCGAATGGGCTCGCTGTAGCTCAGGGGGATCGCGAGGCCCTCGGTGTCGGTGAAATAGCTGTTCACCACTCCGACGGGCGTGACGCCGACGTCGAGCAGTGCGGCGGGGGTGTAGAAGTCGACCGAGACGATGCGCTCGACAGTCTCGGGGAGTTCGACAGAGCCGAATTCGTTCTCGTAGACGCGGGCGCCGCCCGGAGCCTCGGAGTTCGCTGCGGGAGCGGCGCAGGCCGTGAGCGCGAGCGCGGCGGTTGCGGCGACGACGGAGAGTGCGATCCTGCCGGGAGTTCTGGCAGCGTTGAAGAGAGACATGGGGCTCCTGGTGAGAAGGCGGGAGTCGGGGACCTGCGGGTCACATCCGATGTTGGTAAGGGCAACCTAACTAACGGTAGTGATGGGCTGTCCCGTTTTGGTGACAAGTTGTGCCGGTTTTGGGAGCCCTAGGCTGCGGCCGAGCCAGCATCGCCGCGGACGTACTCCGTTGGGGTTTGGCCGGTGAGCGTGCGAAAGTGCTCGATGAACGTCGAGGGGTTGCGGTACCCGAGGCGCCGGGAAATGGACACGACCGCCGCGCCGTTTGCGAGCTCTCGGATCGCGAGTTGGAGTCTGGCCTGGATGCGCCACTGGGTGAAGGTGATGCCCGTTTCTGCCTCGAACTGCCTGGCGAGGGTGCGTTGGTGCATGCCATGTAGTTGGGCCCAGTCGGCGGTTGTGCGCTTGTCGGCCGGGTGGGTGAGCACCGCTTCGGCGATCGCGCGCAGGTGGCCGCTTGTGGGCATGCTGAGCCCGAAGGAGGTCTGTGGTGCCGGTGCTAGCAGGTCGAGAATGACGTGCTGGAGGCGTAGCCGGGCGGCGCTATCGAGCTGGGCCCGGTGGTTGTGCAGGAGGAGTGCGCGAAGCGCATCGCTGAGCGCGACGCCCGTCACGATCGCCGGCATCGCGGAGCTCGCGATCGGATCGTGGGTGAGGTACGTTGCGCGCACCTGCGCCGCGCCGACGGTCGCGGCCCGGTGCGGGGTGCGCGCAGGGATCCACACCCCCAGGGCTGGGGGAATAGCCCAGACCCTGCCGCCGGCCTCGAGGGTGACGATTCCGCCCTCCGACCACAGCAGCTCGTCGGCTTCGTGGGAGTGCTCGTGCCAGTCGGTCGAGGTGCTCACGTCGTGCTCGAGGGTGGTGAGCAGAAAGCCTCGGGGGATCCGGGGGATCTCCATCGTTTCAGTCATGGTGGTGGGAGCTGCCTTTGGGTGTGTGTCGTGCGGCCGGTGGTGCCCGCAGAACGATCACATCAGATGTGACTGAGGGTTACCTAACAAGGGTGCTAGCATCTCGTATAGATTAATCATCAGATGAATTCGGCCGGCGTGCAAGTCCAGCCAAATAATTGCGAGCATCGGCGCGGAAGAGCGCCGGGCAGGGAGACCCATGTTTACGTGTGAACAGCTGACAGTGGTGGCCCGTGGCGGAGCGAGCGCGCCGGTTCTGCGAAACCTGTCTCTCGCTGTCGACAGCGGCCGCTTGCGCGCGGTCGTCGGCGGGCCAGGATCCGGGAAGAGCATGCTTGGCGATGTGCTGCGGGGGGCGCTCGCCCCCAACCTGCAGCGGCGCACTGGCGTGGTGAGGATCGACGACCGAGAGCCCGCGGTCACACCGGAGCGGGCCGCGGCCCATCAGGTTGCCTGGTTTGGCGAGGCGTGTGAGACTGACCTGCTCGCCTCGGCCTCCGTGGGGGAGCGGCTCCGCAGCGTGCTCAGCACGCGGTTCCCCGGTGAACCTTGCGACGACCTCACGCTCGTTGCCGCGCTCGCCCGGCTCGGGATCAACGATGCCAGGATGCTGGAGCAGCACCCCAGGGTGCTCAGCCCGGCGATGCTCCGGCGCGTAGGGCTCGCCATCGCACTTGCGCGACCGACGACGGTGCAGCAGCCGAAGCTCGTTGTGCTCGATGAGCCGCTCCGCGGCCTCGATGCCGCCGCCACGGCCGAGGTGCTCGCCGCGCTCTCTGGGACGCGGCGCGCGATCCAAGCAACCGTGCTGCTGCTCACACGGGACCTCGTGCTCGCACAGCGCCTCGCCGACGAGATCTCGGTGATCGAGGGCGGGCAGATCGTCGAGACCTTCACGCCGGAGCGGGCGGTCAACCAGCCACGCGCGGGCTTGCGTGCCGCTGCGTGGGACGCTGCCCGGCTGGGAGCCGGCTCGGCCGTGGGTACCACTCGAACCGCGAGGCCCGCGACGCGGGCCCTGCTCCAGGCGAGTCGGTCGCCCGAGCGGGCACTCCTTGAGCTGCGCGAGTTCTCGGTGCTGCTGTCCAACGGTCAGCAGGCCGCACGGCCGCTCACGCTGCGCATTGCAGCAGGTGAGGGGCTCGCAATCACCGGCCCGGCGGGCAGCGGTAAGAGCATGCTCGCACGTGCGCTCGTGGGTGGACTGCGGCCGAGCAGCGCGCTGCGTATCAGCGGTGAGCTGCTGCTCGGGGGTCAGCAGCAGGCGCCGCGGGCAGCCGCGCGAACCCCTGAGGAACGGCGTGCGATCCAACTCATCTCGTACGACCCCGAGCGAACTCCGGTCGAGACCCACACGGTGCGCACGCAGCTGCGACGGGCCGTGCGCCGGGCTCGCCCGACGGCAACACCGAGCGCGGTCGGTGCCCGCGTCGCCTCCCTGCTGCGACTCGTGGGGCTGGGAGCCGAGGGGCAGCTGCGGCGGCTGTGCGATCTCTCGCCCCAAGCCGCGCACCGCGTGGCGCTCGCCCGCACCCTTGCGGGCGACCCCGATGTGTTGATCTGGGACGGGCAGGCTGCGGGGCGCGGAGCCGACGAGTTCGTGGAGCTCTGCGGCCGGGTCCGAGAGGCAACCGGCGTGACCCTTATCCTTATCACCCGCGATTCTGACGTCGCCCGGGCCGTGACCGGCCGCGAGCTCCAGCTCGACCGGGAGCTCCCGCCGCGGTTGCGCGACGGGGGTGCAGCGCACCACTCAGTCGCGTCGAAACAGGCCGCTTAGCGCACAGTGTATGGATCCCACCAGGCCGCATATGTTGCGATTTGGGCACATCTCACTGCGGGCTCCGGCGCGCCTTTGAGAATTCCTGGTCGGTATGCCAGCGTTAACTGGATAGGAATCATTCTTTTAGCCCACGCTTAAGCGTGCCCGAACTGCTCTGGAGAACTCAATGAAGATGAAGCTTCGCGCCGCCGCCGTTGTATCAGCATCGGCCCTGCTGCTAGTCGGCTGCAGCACAACAGGTGAGGGCGGTGGCGGCGAAGCCGGTGGCCTCGTCGGAACCGGTTCGGGTGACAGCTGTGTCATCGAGAGCCCCATCAAGGTCGGCGCAGCCCTGAGTCTCACCGGTGCCGCAGGCAGCTACGGTGTGTCGCAGCAGGAGGGCCTCGAGCTCGCGCTCGAGGAGCTCAAGGCAAACGACGGCATCACCTACGAACTCAACGTCGAAGATGACGCGTCAGAGCCCCGTCAGGGAATGAGCGTCATGGAGAGTTTCGTCGCCGACGGCACGAGCATCGTGTTCGGCCCGACCCTGTCGCAGACCGCCGAGGCCGCAATGCCCGTCGCGAACGACGCCAAGATGCCGGTCATGGGGATTTCGACGACCGCGAGCGGAATCACCGCGATCGGCGAGTACGTCTTCCGTGACTCGCTCACCGAGGCACAGGTCATCCCGCAGACCGTCGACGCAGTGATCGAGAAGTTCAACGCGAAAAAGGTCGTCGTGATGTACTCGAACGACGACGCCTTCACCGAGTCCGGCTACGAGGTCATGGCCGAGACCCTCGAGGGCACCGACGTCGAGGTGCTTGACACCCTCACCTTCTCGAAGTCCGACACTGACTTCCGCAGCCTCCTCACCGCGGCCAAGGACAAGAACCCTGACGCGATCATCGTCTCGGCGCTCATCGAGGCAGCGATCCCGCTCGTCACCCAGGCGCGCGAGCTCGGCATCGAGCAGCCGATCGTCGGCGGTAACGGCTTCAACAACCCGAAGCTCATGGCTGACGCTGGCGCGGCAGCCGAGGGCGTCGTCGTGGGCGCAGCCTGGAACTCGGCGTCGGACAACCCCGAGAACACCGCGTTCCTCGCGGCCTACGAGGCGAAGTTCGGTTCGCAGCCTGACCAGTTCGCGGCGCAGGCGTACTCGGCTCTCTACCTTGTCGACGCGGCTGTTCGCAGCAACTGCTCGGCTGAGCGCAGTGACCTGCGCGAGTCGCTCGCTGGCCTCAAGGACATCGCGACCCCGCTTGGTGCCGTGAGCATCAACTCGGACCGCGACGCTGAGCACCCCGCAGTCGTGCAGCAGGTCGAAGACGGCAAGTTCGCCGTCCTGCGCTAACCCCGCATCACACCGAACGAGGATCACCCATGCAGCAACTGCTTAATGGCCTATTCATAGGCTCGATCTACGCGCTATTCGCCATCGGATTCACCCTGGTGTTTGGCATCCTTGACCGTCTGAACCTGGCGCACCCCGCCGTGTTCGCCGCGTCAGCTTTCGTCGGCATCGGCCTCGCCGAAGCCTTCGAGCTGTCGATCTGGGTGATCCTCGTTCTCGTGTTCCTGTTCGGCGCGGTGCTCGGCCTGGTCATTGAGCGGGTGGCCTTCCGCCCGCTGAAGAACCGGCCAGATGCGCACTTCGCCGGGCTCATCGCGTCGATCGCGATGGCTGGAATGATTGTGGCCGTGCTGCAAGCATTCTTCGGGCCGCAGACGAGACGCTTCCCCGAGGGCACCGCGCCCGCGGGCAAGGTCGAGTTCTTCGGGGCGAGCGCCACCTACGTGCAGATCGCCATCGTCGTCATCTGTATCGGACTCGTGATCGCGCTCAACGTGCTCGTGCAGCGCTCCTCGCTCGGCCGGTCGATGCGCGCGGTCGCAGAGAACCCGACGGCGGCGCGCGTGCTCGGCATCAACGTCGACCGCGTCACCGCGACCACCTTCGCAATCTCCTCCGCGCTCGGCGCAGTCGCCGGCGTGCTCTTCGCGCTCAACGTCAACAGCGCGCAGCTCGGCATGGGAACGGCGATCGAGCTCAAGGGCCTCGCCGTGATCATCGTCGGCGGCATGGGATCGCTCCCGGGCGCGCTCGTCGGTGGACTTATCTTGGGCGTCGCCGAGGTCTTCGCGATCCAGTACATCGGTTCGAGCTGGCGCGACTTCATCGCCTTCGCGCTCCTGTTTGTCATTCTGCTGCTCATGCCGCAGGGCATCTTCGGCAAGCGGAAGGTGCGTGAGGTCTAAACCATGTTTACCGAATCCGTTCTCGTATTCATTGCCCTCAACGGCATCTTCGCGTACTCGTTCTACGCGGTACTCGTCGCGGGCCAGCTGAGCCTCGGCCAGGCAGGCTTCGCGGGCATCGCGGCGTTTGTCGCCGCGACCCTCGCGCCCACCCCCGCGTCGTGGGGCCCCGTGCCAACACTTATCATCGCCATCGTTATCGGCATGGTGGTCGGATCGCTTGCAGCGGTCATCCTGGGACTCCCCACGATGCGATTGCGCGGCGTCTTCCTTGCGATCGCGACGCTCGGCTTCGCCGAGGGCATCCGCATCTTCATCCTCAACCAGTCGTGGACCGGTGGCGCGCAGGGCATTTCGGTGCCGAAGGTCGTCGGCCCCGAGATCGCCTGGGTACTGCTCGTCGTCGTCGCCTACTGGTTCTGGCGGCAGGGGCGCTCACGCTACGGCCGCGCGCTCGAAGCCATCCGCGAGGACGAACTCGCAGCCCGGTCGATCGGCATCGACGTGGGGCGTCACCGTCTCACCGCATTCGTGTCGGCGGGTGCCATCGCTGGTCTCTACGGCGTGCTCTGGGCATACTTCATGCGCATCATCACACCCGCAGACTTCAGCTTCTCGACCGCAATCGACGGCCTCGTCACCGCGGTTGTGGGCGGCTCCACCAACTTCTTCGGCCCGATCCTCGGTAGCGGCTTCCAGACCTTGCTCCCCGAGATCCAGCGGTCGATCGGGATCGAGGCCGGCTGGCTTCGCCCGTTCATTTCAGGGCTGCTGCTGCTCATCGTGATCCTCTACCTCCCCGGTGGCATCGCGAGCCTGGTGCCGCGACGCAAGCAGAAGATCGATGTCGCGGCGCTCGGCCTCGCCGCCGGCGAGGGCAATGCCTCGCCAGTGTCGATGCGCTCGCACCCCGCGAAGGGTGAGATCGTTGTCGAGCTCAACGCGCTCGCGAAGGAGTACGGCGGCGTGCACGCGGTGCAGGGCGTCGACCTCACAATCCGCAGCGGTGACGTCGTCGGGCTTATCGGGCCGAACGGCGCCGGCAAGACGACACTGGTGAACATGATCAGCGGCCTGATTCCGCCCTCCAGCGGCTCGGCGACCGTGCTTGGCGTCGAGGTCGGGAAGACCCCGGTGCACCGCATCGCGGCCGCCGGCGTGACCCGCACCTTCCAGCACTCGAAGCTGTTCAACAGGCTCACCGCGCTCGAGAACGTGCTCATCGGCACGCACCTCGTCGCGAAGCCGACCTTCCTGCGGCGGCTGCTCTGGCTCCCGTCGGCCCGCCGCGATGAGCAGGCGGCGCTCGCACAGGCCGCTCGCTGCCTGAACCGCGTCGGTCTCATCGACAAGGCGAACGTCGAGGCGAAGGGGCTGTCGTACGGCGATCAGCGCCGGCTGGAGATCGCCCGTGCGCTTGCCGCCGACCCCTCGCTGCTTATCCTCGATGAGCCAGCAGCCGGAATGAACCACGTCGAAGCAGAGGAGCTCTCGCAGCTCATCCGCTCGCTCGCGAGCGACGGCCTCACGATCATCTTCATCGAACACAACGTCGGCATGGTGCTCGGCACCTGCGACCACATCGCAGTGCTGAACTTCGGGCAGCTGCTCGCGAGCGGCACGCCGGCCGAGATCGAGGCCGACGAGCGCGTCATCGACGCGTACCTCGGGGCCGCACAAGACGACGACGCCGAGCAGGCTGGCGTGCAAGGCACCGATCCTGCTTCGAGCGACGGGAGGGCATAAGCATGGCCGATCCAATTCTTCAGGTCACAGACCTCAAGGTGACCTACGGCAAGGTTGAAGCCGTGCGCGGCGTCTCCTTCGAGGTGCAGCAGGGCGCACTCGTGACCCTCGTCGGAGCGAACGGTGCAGGCAAGTCATCGATCATCAACGCAATCGCGGGCATCGTGAAGCCCGCGAGCGGCAAGATCCTGTTCGACGGCGACGACATTACGCGCACGGGCTCGCACAAGCTCGTGAGGCGCGGCCTCGTGCAGGTGCCCGAGGGCCGCCAGGTGCTCAGCACGCTGACGATCGCGGAGAACCTCCAGCTCGGTGCCCGCCTCGTGCGCGGCGCGGGAGCAGCTGCCGCTGCGATCGACGGCATCTACGACCGGTTCCCGGTGCTCGGAGAGCGAAAGCACCTCGCGGCAGGCTCGCTGTCGGGCGGAGAGCAGCAGATGCTCGCGATCGGCCGCGCCATGCTCGCTGAGCCGCGCGTGATCTTCATGGACGAACCCTCGATGGGGCTCGCGCCGAAGATCGTCGACGAGGTCTTCAAAGTTATCGAGGAGATCCGAGCGGGCGGCACCACCGTCGTGCTCGTCGAGCAGAACGCTCGGCGCGCGCTGCAGGCGGCAGACGAGGGTCACATTCTGCAGAACGGCTCGATTGTGCGCTCCGGCGGCGCGGCAGAGCTCCTCGCAGACGACAGCATTATTCAGGCATACCTCGGAACGGGTGGCAGTACGAAGTGACCGGTAGCACCAACAGCGACCTCGGCAAGCGGAAGATCTCGCGATCGATTCCGAAGTGGAGCGACTTCTCGCCGCTGCTCGGCTTTAAGAAGCCCGAGTTTGATCCGGTCGAGCGCAGGCTTCAGCGCGCGCTCACGGTGAAGGATCTCGCGGAGGCCGCGCGCAAGCGCACCCCGAAGTCGGTGTTCTACTACGTGCACGGGGCAGCAGAGGCCGAGCTGAGCATCTGGCGGGCGCGCGATGCGTTCTCGCGCGTCGAGTTCGAGCCGCGCGTGCTGCACGACGTCGCAAACGTTTCGACGAACACGACGATCCTCGGCAAGGAGGCGAGCTTCCCGCTCATCCTCGCGCCGACGGGCTTCACCCGCATGATGCAGCACGAGGGCGAGATCGCGGTTGCGCGATCCGCTGCCCGCGCCGGCGTTCCGTACACGCTCTCGACGATGGGCACGACCGCCCCCGGTGACCTGCAGGACGCGGTGCCGAGCGGCGACAACTGGTTCCAGCTGTACCTCTGGAAGGATCGCGACGCGACCCGCCAGCTCATCGAGCAGGTGCGCGCGGCTGGCTACGACACGCTCGTGCTCACGGTCGACACGCCCGTCGCGGGCAACCGGCTGCGTGACACCCGCAACGGGCTCACGATCCCGCCGTCGCTGAGCATGAAGACCTTCATCGATTTCGCCATGTACCCGAACTGGTGGGCGAACATTCTCACCACCGAACCGATCGAGTTTGCGAGCCTGAAGTCGTTCGACGGCACGGTCGCCGAGCTCGTCGGGCAGATGTTCGACCCGAGCCTGAGCCTCGACGACGTGCAGTGGCTGCGCGACGAGTGGGAGGGATCCCTCGTCGTGAAGGGGATCCAGTCGGTTGATGACGCGAAGCGCGTGGTCGACCTCGGCGTCGACGCGGTCGTGGTGTCGAACCACGGTGGGCGCCAGCTCGACCGCGCGCCAACGCCGCTGGAGCTGCTCCCGAAGGTCGCTGACGCCGTGAACGGGCAGGCGCAGATCTTCCTAGACACCGGCATTCTGTCGGGCGCTGACGTGCTCGCGGCCGTGGGCCTCGGGGCCGACGCCTGCATGGTCGGGCGCGCGTACCTCTACGGCCTCATGGCCGGGGGAGAGCGCGGCGTCGACCGGATGTTCGAGATTATGCGCTCTGAGGCGCTGCGGACTATGCAGCTCACGGGCGTGGACAGTGTTTCGGAGCTGCGGGGCCGCGTCTCGCTCCGCGACGCCAGGTAGGCGTAGCGGGCGCGCTGCTGGCTGCTGGTCGCTGGCCTCGGTGCGCCCGGCACCCCGTTGGCATCCTCACTGCCCCGATTAATTCAAACCGTCCCTTGCGGGGGCCAAATACGGGGTGGAATAGATCACACGGGGCGCTGTGGCTCTTCGCATGGGGGCGTACCCTCGCGCAGCAGCCCGGAGCACGAGCGCCCGCCCGGGTGTTTCGCTCCGCGACTGAAGCGGGGCGCCTCCGGGCCGGAACACTGCGGGGCTCCCGCGGTCGGTTCGCAGCTGACGCCGCCGGGTGCTCCCAGCGATCTGCGCACGCTCACGCAGTTGACTGGAAACGTCTGCTGCTCTGTCCTGTCAGGGCACCCTCAAGTGTGATGCCCCGTGCAGGAAGAGGGTGCTCCGGCGAGATAGGCCGTGTGAAGTGGCTCTTCGCAGTTGAAGATGTAAAGCATCGGCGGGGAGTCGTAACGTGTGCGGAATTTCCCCACTCGCTGAAAGGCCAGAACCACCTGACGCGACGAACGCACATGGGGAGCTCCGCCAGGCACACGCCGCGCACCCATCTGCCCTGTCCGGCAAGGGCGCGAAGCGCCCGCGGCAGCCGGCAGCACGAACGTCCCCTGATTCGCTCACAAGCTATGGCTTCAGCGAAGTCAGGAGTGATTTACCGGAAAAACATCATGACCTCGCTGAGGTCATGGGTGTTGAGCGTGCTGCATCACGGAGGTCTACACGCTCAATTGTGCAGAGCCTGTTATGTGGGCCGCTGGGTCGGGGTAACGCCTGGTCGGAGCGGCGCCAGACTCCCCGCGGCAGGCCCCTCAAGACGAGCAGCGGTCACCGGCCAAGAGGCCCAGAAGTTAGGCCTCTTCGCTCACCGTCTGCGGATCGTAGCCCGCTTCAATGAGGCTCTCGGCCCGCTCCGTGTTCGGGTTGAGGTCGAGCATGTCCGCGTGCACCCCGAGGTCGCGGTCGGCGTGCAGCGCCATCGAGTGCGCCGCATCGCGCACGTCGCGCTCCTCGATCGCTTTGAGAAGAGCGCCGTGGTCGAGGTGCATCGTGTCAGAGGAGATCCCGAGAAACACGACTCCGCTCGCAACGGCGCGGCCGAGCACCGTCATCACCCCGGTGTAAAGGTCGAGGAGGAGCTTGCTGCCGCTGGCTTCGACGATGAGGCGGTGAAAGGAATCTGGCCTGGTGATGTCGTTGCAGCGCTCGCAGTTCGCAGGATCCATTGCGGCACCCTCGGGTGCCTCGTCGAAGGCGAGACTGCGCTGGTAGCTTGCCCGCAGCCTCTCGAGCTGCTCGTCGCTGCGCTTCACGGCCGCGGTCTGCGCCGCCTCAATCTCAAGCGAGCGGCGGTAGATCAGTACCTCTTCGAGATCTTGCTCGCCGAGAAACTCGGTGAGCAGTGAGCTCACGGGTGTGCGCGCGCGAACGAAGGTGCCGACACCGGGCACGGGCTCGAGCATGCCGAGGGTCGTGAGGGAGCGGACTGCCTCGCGCACGGTTGATCGGCCGACGCCGATGAGGTCCATGAGTTCGGGCTCTTTCGGAATGAGCTGGCCGATAGCCCACTCGCCGCTACTGATGCGGGAGCGGAGAAAAACATGAGCCTCGCGCACCTTGTGCGAACCGAGCTGTGTGGAGGACATGCACCGAGTGTATCGAGCGCGCGCCGAATCAGGGGCGGCGCGCGCTCAGGGAGTGCCGGGGAAAGTCGGCAGTATGGCGGGTTAGCCGAGTGTCGACACCCATTCGGTGAGCTGTTCAAGCCCGGAGACTGTCGCTCCGAGGCCGAGGGCCTGCACGTCGCGGCCAGTGACACGCATGAGGCGATCTTCGGCCGCGGCGGGGACAGTGGCGACTGCGGGGTTCGCGAGCATCTCCGAATACATCCGGTCTCCCGAGCCGTTCATGTCGATCAACACGATGCCGTCGGGGTTCGCCTGGACGATCTGTTCGGCGCTGATCGGGCCGGTCGTTTCCATGCCGAGCTCGTCGCTGACGCTTTGGGCGCCGGCGAGGTTGAGTAGGTGCAGCGGGAACGCACCGCCCGCGGTCGCAAATGGTCGCCCGGCCTGGTTGGTGAGTACGAGCACCCGGGGCGCGTCGGGGTTGTCTGCGCCGGCGGTCTTCGCCGCCTGCTTCGTGAACCCTGCCTCGATATCGTCGATGAGCGCGGTTGCTTCGGTCTCGGTGCCGGTGGTCTGGCCGATGAGTTCGACGTTCTGGGAGAGGATCTCGGGGCTCGACCACGGGTCGGGCAACTGCAGCGTCGTGAGGCCCGCCTGCTGGAGCACTGCACCGATGGAGTCTTCGGCACCGTGACGGGGGCTCATGACGACCAGGTCGGGGGAGGTCGTGATGACGGTCTCGGTGTCGAGGTTCATCGCCACCGGGAAGGTTGCGGGCACCTTCGCCATCTCCTCGACGTGACCGCCGAGCGCGGGGTTCAATACCGCCTCGGGAACGAGCACGAGCCGGTCTGCGAGACCCAGTTCGGCTATGGCCTCGGCGCTCTCGTAGTCGAGCGCCGCAATCGCCTGCGGCTCGGCCTCGACGGTGAGGCTGTAGCCTGCGCCGCCCCGGCCCGCTGGCACCTCGATTGTCCGGGGGAAGCCCTGCTCGGCTACCTCAACCTTGGGCTCCGCAGCGGCGGGCGCTGCGGGCGCCTCGGCTGTCGGCGAGCAGCCCGTGAGCGCGAGCAGCGTGAGAGCCGCGAGCACGGACGCGGTCGATGCTTTGGTGATGGACATCTTTTCCTTTCGCGAGGTGCGCGTCTTGCGCCCGTCGGCTAGTCATCCGCCGCGAGAATGCGGCGACCCTGCGGGGTGGTGTGGATTGTGGTGCGGACGCCGTAGGCGGCGAATACGCGGTCTGGCCCGAGCACCTCGTGTGGCGTGCCGTTGTGTGAGGTGCCGCCCGGCTCGAGCAGCAGCACGCGGGTGCACGCGTTGAGTGCGAGGCTGAGATCGTGGATCGCGGCGATCACGATGCGCCCCTGGTTTCCGAGGCCGCGCATGATCTGCTCGACGGCCCGCTGATGGGAGAGGTCGAGCGCGCTTGTCGGCTCGTCGAGCACCACCAGGGGGGTGTTCTGCGCGAGCACGCGCGCGAGCTGCACGAGCTGGCGCTGCCCGCCGGAGAGCACGCTGTAGCGGCGGTCCGCGAGATGAGCGACGCCGGCGCGCGCGAGCGCGGAATCGACGGCCTCCGCCGGATCCTCTCGTCCCGACGCCCACGCACCCACGCCCACGAGCTCGCGGACCCGAAGTTCGCCGGGGGCACCGTGATCCTGTGCCATGAGCGAGACGAGTTGCGCGCGACGCCTGGCAGGGGCCTTCGAAATCTCCTCGTCACCGAACGCCGCGGAACCGTAGCTCGCGACCCCTGAGTGGGCGATCGCGCCGAGCAGTGACGACTTGCCGACGCCGTTGGGGCCGACGATGCCGAGCACGGTTCCGGGCGTGAGGGTCAGCGTCAGGGGGTCGCTGAGCGCGACGCTTCCGCGCACCGCACCGAAGTCGGTGAGGGTGAGCGGCAGCAGTGTCTGCGGGGCGGGGATCATGCGCGACTCTTTCGGAGAAGCAGCGACAGGAATACCGGGGCCCCGACGAGCGCCGCGACCACGCCGGTCTGCACGACGACGGCACCAAACGCGGTGCGGGCGATGGTGTCGGCGACGATGAGGAACAGGGCGCCGCCGAGTGCCGCAAGCGGCAGCAGGCGGGCGTGCGATGCCCCGACGAGCAGTCTGAGGAAGTGAGGCACGACGAGGCCGACGAAGCTGATGATGCCGCTGACGGCGACCGCCGCCCCGGTCACGAGTGCCGCCACGAGCAGCAGCACGGTGCGCTCGCGGGTGACGTTCACCCCGGACGTTGCTGCGATCTCTTCTCCGAGGGCGAGGGCATCGAGCGCGCGGACGCGGGTGGCGAGGATCGCGAGCCCGACAACGATCGGCACGACGGCGAGGAGTACGTGATCCCAGCTGCGCAGTTCGAGGTCGCCGGCGAGCCAGAACATTGCACTGCGTACGAGCGAATCGTCTTTCGCGTTCGCGATGAGAATGTTGATGAGGGCCCCGGCGAGGGCGCTGATGGAGACGCCCACGAGAATGATGGTGCCGGGGCCGAGGTCGCGCCGGCTGCGGAGCACCCCGAGGAGCACGAGGGCGACCGCTGCGGCCCCCGCGAAGGCGGCGAGGGGGATCCCCCACTGGTTCGTGCCCGAGAAACCGAGGGTGATGCCGGCGACCGCGCCGACCGCGGCTCCCGCGGAGACGCCGGTGATGCCGGGTTCGGCGAGGGGGTTACGGAGGATCGCTTGCATGACCGTGCCGACAACCGCGAGGGCGGCACCGACGAGCGCCGCCACCACGATGCGGGGGAGGCGAATTGACCACACCACCGTTGACGCCTGGATGTCGGCGTGCTGCGGGGTGAAGAGCGCGATGAAGGTGTCTGCAGGATTCAGGCGTACGATACCGAGCATGAGGGATAGGACCGCGGCGACGCTGAGCGCCAGTACGCCGACGAGGGCTGTCCACATGACGGGGTGTCGCGTGCGGCTCACGGTTCTCCTGCTGCGAGTTGGGGCTGGGCGTCGGTTGGCGCCGAAACTACTCTAGCCATAGGTCTGACGTGATAAGTCAGACCTTTCACATCAGACGTTCAGGTTCGGTCGAATAGCGTACGGAGCGTGACTGAGATTTCGCCTGCCGCGCTCGCGGCTCCTTACGATGCCCTGCTTCTGTGTTCCTTCGGTGGCCCGAACGGCCCGGACGACGTACTGCCGTTCCTGCGCAACGTCACCGTCGGGAAGAACATCCCCGAGGACCGTCTCGTCGAGGTCGGTGAGCACTACGGTCACTTCGGCGGGAAGAGCCCGATCAACGAGCAGAACCTCGAGCTCATGGCCGCGCTGCAGGCAGAGCTTGCCCGCCGTGGCATCGAGCTGCCCGTCGTGTGGGGCAACCGCAACTGGCACCCCTACACCGTCGACACGCTTCGCGATGCCGCGGCGTTCGGCGCGAAGCGCGTGCTCACGATCGTGACGAGCGCCTACGCCTCGTACTCGGGCAGCCGCCAGTATCGCGAGCACCTCGCCGCCGCAGTAGCAGAGCTCGGCGACATCGCCCCCGAAATCGATATCGTCAGGCCGTTCTTCAATGACCCCGGCTTTGTGATCGCGAACGCCGACGCCGTAGCTGAAGCTGCCGAGCAGCTCGATGGGGGACTCGCGGGTGCCCACATCGTGTACGTCACCCACTCCATTCCCGACGCGATGCAGGATGCCTCGGCCGAGACCGGCCCCGGCTACCGCGAGCAGCACGAAGACGTGCTCGCCACGATCAACGCCCTGCTCGCAGGCGACGTCGCGCCGACCTTCGAGTCCTCGCTTGCGTACTGCTCGCGCTCCGGTGACCCCCGCACCCCCTGGCTCGAACCCGACGTGAACGATCACCTCGAGGCGCTCGCCCAGGCCGGCGTGCGCAAGGTCGTTATCGCGCCTATCGGCTTCATCTCCGATCACATGGAGGTCGCCTTCGACCTCGACACCGAGGCGCTCGAGACCGCTACCGAACACGGCATCCAGGCCGTCCGGGCAGACACCGTGGGTGTGCGCGACCGCTTCGTGAGCGGACTCGTTGACATGGTGGTTGAGCGTGCGGCTCGCGAGCGCGGCGAAGACGCCCCCGCTCGCACCGTGGGCGCGTTCCCCGCGCTCCCAGACGTCGCTCCCCCCGGGAGCTGCCGGATGCGTCACGGAGAGGTCACCGGAATCCCGGTGATCGCCGGGACCCAGGATTAATTGAAGGATCTAGGAGATCGACAATGACTGAGAACGCTCGCCCCGTCATCGACCACAGCGCCATTGCAGAGTCCATCAACGAGGCGGTGAACTACACGATGTTCGCCGTGTTCCGCGAGGAGCACGCGGCTGCTGTTCCCGGTGACCCGGCAGCTTCGGTTGCGCGCACGGTCGCGGGCCTCGCCGCGATCCCCGGGCTGAGCGTGCGCGGCTGGTACGACATTGCGGGCTTCCGCGCCGACTCTGACGTGCTCGTCTGGTTGCACGCGCCGACGACCGAGGCGCTGCAGGCCGGCTACCGCGAGATTCTCGCGGGCGGCTCCGGGCGGCTCTCGCCGGTGTGGTCGAACATCGGTGTGCACCGCGCGGCCGAGTTCAACCGTGCCCACATCCCCGCGTTCCTCGCGGGGGAGACCCCCGGCGACTACCTCTGCGTGTACCCGTTCGTGCGCAGCAAGGAATGGTACCTCCTGCCTGATGAGGAGCGCTCGCAGATGCTCCGCGAACACGGTGCCGCCGCCCGCGACTACGGCGACGTGCTCGCGAACACCGTTGCCTCGTTCGCGCTCGGCGACTACGAGTGGCTGCTCGCCTTCGAGTCTGCCGACCTCACCCGAATTGTTGACCTCATGCGCGAGCTGCGCGCGACCGAGGCCCGCCGTCATGTGCTCGAGGAGATCCCGTTCTTCACGGGTCCGCGTGCGGAGCCTGAGACGCTGCTGGGCCGGATCCTCGCTGGAGCGAACGCCTAACTCAGCACCCAAACTTCGAATGGGCTCGGCCACCGTGGGGGTGGACGGGCCCATTCGAGTCTCTGCTGGCCACAAGGCTCGGCGGGTGCCGGTCGAAGGGTTCAGAGCGCGAGCCGATACCCCATGCCGGGCTCCGTGAGAATGTGTACGGGGTTCGCGGGATCGTCCTCGATCTTCTTCCGTAGCTGCGAGACGTAGAGCCGCAGGTACCCGGTGTCTTCCGCGTGCTCGGTGCCCCAGATGCTCGTGAGCAGGGTCTGCCGGGTGACGAGCTTGCCCGCGTTGCGGATGAGGATCTCGACAACCTGCCACTCGGTGGGGGTGAGCCGGATCTGCCGGTCGCCGGCCGGGGACTCGCGGACGACGCTGTGCGCCGCGAGATCGATCGTGACCGCGCCGAGTCGCGCGACCGGCGCGGCCTCGTCGTGTGGGCTCCGTCTGGTGAGGGCGCGGATGCGCGCGAGCAGCTCGCCGACCGAGAACGGCTTCGTCACGTAGTCGTCGGCACCGGCGTCGAGGGCCTCGATCTTGTCGTCTGCGCCGGCGCGGCCGGAGACGACGAGGATGGGCGCGCGCGACCAGCCTCGGATCGCGTGGATGACGTCGAGGCCGTCGAGGTGGGGCATGCCGAGATCGAGTACGACGAGGTCGGGCTCGTGATCGACCGCGGCCGAGACGGCCTCTCTGCCGTCGGCTGCGGTGAACACCTCGTATCCCTTAGCGCTCAGTGTGATGCGCAGGGCGCGGAGGATCTGCGGGTCGTCGTCAGCGATGAGGATCTTCATGCTGTCGCCCCGTCCGCCTCGGTGAGCGATACCACCATCGTCAGGCCTCCTCCAGGCGTCTCTTCTGGGGTGAGCGTACCGTGCATCGCCTCAACAAAGCCGCGTGACAGGGCGAGCCCGAGGCCGAGGCCGGTCTCGTTGTCGGTGTCGCCGAGCCGTTGGAACGGCACGAAGATGTCATCGAGTCGGTCGCGGGGCACGCCGGGCCCGTGATCGATGACGCGGATCTCGAGCGCGCCGCCGAAGACGCTCGTGGTGATGAGGATCGGGGTTGCTGCAGGCGAGTGCCGCTGGGCGTTCGCGAGGAGGTTCACGAGCACGCGTTGGAGCAGTACGGGGTCGGTGATGGCGCGCGCATCGTCGTGGCGGAGCGCGAGCCGTACCTCGGCAGGACCGAGGGCCAGCTCATCGAGCGCGGGGGCAATCGCCTCGGCCGGGTCAGTGGGGACGCTGGCGATGCTCAGCACGCCGCCTTGGATGCGGCTCACGTCGAGCAGGTCGGTGAGGAGCGTCGCGAGTGCGGCAAGGCTCTCGTCGGCGGTGTCGAGGAGTTCGGACCGGTCGGTGTCGGTGAGGTTCGCGGCTGCCGTGCGCAGCCCGCCGACGGCGGCAGTCGCCGCCGCGAGCGGACGCCGCAGGTCGTGACTGAGTGCCGAGAGTAGGGCCCCCCGCACGCGATCGGAGGCGGCGATCGGCTCGATGTCGCGCGCGGTCTGTTCGAGCTGCTGCTGGTCGAGCGCTGCGGAGAGCTGCGCGACGACGACCGACAGCAGCCGCTGCTCGGCGGCCGCGAGGGGCTGGCCGTAGAGTTCGAGCGTCGCCTGTTCGCCGAGCGGCACTCGGGTGACCGGGGTGTCTGCCCCGGGGTCGCCTGAGCTCGCGATGACCCGCGGCGGCGCCGACTCGCCCTCGCCGCTGCCCGCCGCGACCACCCGCACGCCCGCGAGTTGGAACGCTTCGCGGGTGCGGTCGGCGAGCGCCTGCGTCGCGTCGTCCCCGCGCAGCACACTGCCGGCGATGGTCTGGATGAACTCTGACTCCGCGGCGGAGCGCTTCGCCGCGCGCGTGTGCCGGGCCGCGCGATCGACGATGAAGCTCACCAGGCTTGCGATGGTCACGTACAGCGCGAGCGCGAGCAGATGGAGCGGCTCGTGGATGTGGACCGTGTAGATCGGCTCGATGAAGAAGTAGTCGAGGGTGAGGCCCGAGAACACCGCCGCAAAGAGCGCTGGCCAGATGCCACCGACGAGCGCAACGACGACGGTGAGTAGCTGGTAGCTGAGCACGTCGCTGGTGATCGAGTCCGGGGTGCTCACGCGCGTGAGCAGGAACGTGAGCGCCGGGCCACCGAGGAGGGCGACGACGAAGCCGAGGATCCGCCTTCTGACGGTGAGCGCACCGGTGCGCGGCGGCAACGTGAAGCGACGGGCGGCCGCGGCATGGTTCACCATGTGCACGTCGATATCGCCCGACTCGCGCACCACAGTTGCGCCGATTCCGGGGCCGGTGAGCATGGCGGCGAGCCTGCCGCGCCTGCTCGCGCCGAGCACGAGCTGCGTCGCGTTCACCGAGCGCGCGAACTCGACGAGCGCGGTCGGCACGTCCTCGCCAACGACCTGGTGGTAGCTCCCGTTGAGCTGGTCGACGAGCGCGCGCTGCTGGGCGAGCACATCGGGGCCCGCGGTGCGCAGCCCGTCCTGACTGGTGACGTGCACGGCGAGGAGCTCGCCGCCGGCCGAGCGGGCCGCGATCCGGGCCCCGCGCCGCAGCAGCGTCTCGCCCTCGGGGCCGCCGGTGAGCGCGACGACGACCCGCTCGCGCGCCTCCCAGGTGCCCTCGATGCCGTGCTCTGCCCGGTAGCCCTTGAGGGCCTGATCGACTTCGTCGGCGAGCCACACGAGCGCGAGCTCGCGCAGCGCGGTGAGGTTTCCGAGGCGGAAGTAGTGCGAGAGTGCCGCGTCGATCCGCTCGGCCGGGTACACGAAGCCGCCCGCGAGCCGATCGCGAAGCGACTGCGGCGCGAGGTCGACGAGCTCGAGCTGGTCGGCACCGCGGAGGAAACTATCGGGCACCGTCTCCTGCTGCGGCACACCGGTGATCTGCTCGACGACGTCATTCAGGGAGGCGATGTGCTGCACGTTGAGCGTCGAGATCACGTCGATGCCGTGCGCGAGGAGTGCTTCGACGTCCTGCCAGCGCTTGTCGTGCGGTAAGCCGGGGGCATTCGTGTGCGCGAGCTCGTCGACGAGCGCGAGCTCGGGGCGCCGATCGATGATCGCCGCGAGGTCCATCTCCTCGAGCTCGACGCCGCGGTGCCAGACGTTTGCGCGGGGGATCAGCGGCAGCCCCGTCACCAGGGCAGCGGTCGCGGCGCGGCCGTGCGATTCGACGACGCCGACCACCACGTCGCGGCCGTCCGCGAGCAGGCGGCGCCCCTCCTCGAGCATCGAGTAGGTCTTCCCGACGCCCGGCGCGGCACCGAGAAACACGCGAAGCCTGCCCCGCTTCACCATGCTCACCCCCGCATCTGCTCGAGCGCCAGATTGAGTTCGAGCACGTTTACCCTACTCTCACCGAGGAACCCCAGGTCGGGGCCCTGCGTGTGATCGGTGACGAGCTGCGTCACCGCGGCCCGGTCGAGCCCGCGCGCCTCGGCAACACGATCGACCTGAATCGCGGCGTACGCCTCGCTGATGTGCGGGTCGAGGCCCGAGGAGGAAGCGGTGACCGCGTCGGCCGGCACCCGGCTCTCGGGCACCCCGTTGAGAGTCGCGACGGCGCGCTTGCGTTCTGCGATCGCCCCGACGAGCTCGGGGTTCTCCGGCCCGAGATTTGAGCCTGACGAAGCCGCCCCGTCGTAGCCGTCACCGGCTGCCGATGGGCGAGGCTGGAAGAACGAGGGATCGGGGTCGCCCGCAGCCGTGAGGAACTGCTGGCCGATGAGCGCGGATCCCACCGGAGCGCCCGCCCCACTCGCGCGCATGGAGCCGTTCGCCTGGGTCGGGAACGCGAGCTGGCCAACTCCGGTGATCGCAAGCGGGTACGCGACGCCGACGAGCAGGGTGAACACGATCATCGCGCGGATCGCGACCCAGACCGTGCGGCGGGATGTGCGGGTTGCGGTAGTCACAGTGTGTGCTTCTTTCGTGAGGGTGTGCTGCGGATCCCGAGGGCGGTTAGAACCCGGGAATGAGCCGGACGAGCTGATCGATGAGCCAGATGCCGAGGAACGGGGTGATGACGCCTCCGAGGCCGTAGACCGCGAGGTTGCGGCCGAGAAGCTGGGAAGCGCCACCTGGCCGGTACTTCACGCCCTTGAGCGCGAGCGGGATGAGGAACACGATGATGAGGCCGTTGAAGATGATCGCCGACAGTACGGCAGAGGCCGCGGAACTCAGCCCCATGATGTTCAGGGCAGCGAGGCCCGGGAACACCCCCATGAACATCGCCGGGATGATCGCGAAGTACTTCGCGATGTCGTTCGCGATTGAGAACGTCGTGAGCGCACCGCGCGTAATGAGCAGCTGCTTGCCGATGCGCACGATCTCGATGAGCTTCGACGGGTCGGAGTCGAGGTCGACCATGTTGCCGGCCTCCTTCGCGGCCGACGTTCCGGAGTTCATCGCGACGCCGACGTCGGCCTGCGCGAGCGCGGGGGCGTCGTTCGTGCCGTCGCCCGTCATCGCGACGAGATTGCCGCCCTCCTGCTCCCTGCGGATGTACGCGAGCTTGTCCTCCGGGGTCGCCTCCGCGAGGAAGTCATCGACGCCTGCCTCCTTCGCGATCGCTGCGGCGGTGAGCGGGTTGTCGCCCGTGATCATGACGGTGCGGATCCCCATCGCGCGCAGCTCGACGAACTTCTCGCGCAGCCCCTCCTTCACGACGTCCTTGAGATGCGCGACGCCGAGCACGCGGCGCTCGCCGCCGGGGGAGGCGACCGCGACGACGAGCGGGGTGCCGCCGCTCGACGAGACCTCGGCGACGCGCGTCTCAAGCTCCGTCTCCGTCTCGGGCTGGATCGCGCCGCCGTCCTCGCGCAGCCAGGCGAGCACGGCGCTCTCCGCGCCCTTCCGCACGACCGAGCCGTCGGGCAGATCGACGCCGGACATCCTGGTCTGCGCGGTGAACGGCACCTGCGTGCCGCCGGGCGCGCGGTCGAAGTCAGCGCCGAGCTGCTCGGCGAGCTCGACGATCGAGCTGCCCTCGGGCGTCGGGTCTGCGAGCGACGAGAGCGCGGCCGCCGCGACGAGCTCACCGTGCGCGACGCCTGAGAGCTCGAGGAACTCGCTCGCGCGCCGGTTGCCGTAGGTGATGGTGCCGGTCTTGTCGAGCAGCAGCGTCGTGACGTCGCCGGCTGCCTCGACCGCGCGGCCGCTCGTCGCGAGGACGTTGCGCTGCACGAGCCGATCCATCCCCGCGATGCCGACCGCGCTGAGCAGCGCGCCGATCGTCGTCGGGATGAGGCAGACGAGCAGCGCCGTGAGTACCGTGAGGCTTACCGGGGCTGCGGCGAACGACGCGATCGGGTTGAGCGTGAGCGCGACGACGACGAACACAATCGACAGGCTCGCGAGCAGGATGTTCAGCGCGACCTCGTTCGGGGTCTTCTGCCTGGCCGCGCCCTCAACGAGCGCGATCATGCGGTCGACGAAGGTGTCGCCCGGCTGCGAGGTGATCCGCACCACGATGCGGTCCGACAGCACCCGGGTGCCGCCCGTGACCGCCGAGCGGTCGCCGCCCGACTCCCGCACGACCGGGGCTGATTCGCCCGTGATCGCCGACTCATCGACCGAGGCGATGCCCCAGACAATGTCGCCGTCGCCGGGAATGAACTCGCCCGCCTCGACGAGCACGGTGTCGCCGACGCGCAGGTCAGCTGACGGCACCGCGGTGAAGCGAGTGTCGCCTGCAGAAGGATCGGCGACCCCGTCGTACCCGTCGATGCGGCGCGCGGTCGTCGACGTACGCGTCTTCCTGAGCGACTCGGCCTGCGCCTTTCCGCGGCCCTCGGCGACCGATTCAGCGACGTTCGCGAACAGCACCGTGAGCCACAGCCAGCACGCGATCGCCGCGGTAAACGACCCGGGAACGGAGCTGCCGCCCGAGTCGGCGGGGCCGCCGAGGAACGGCTCGGCGAGCGCGAGCGCGGTCGTGAGCACGGCGCCGACCCAGACGATGAACATCACCGGGTTGCGCCACTGCTCCCGCGGATCGAGCTTGCGGAACGCGCCGGGGAGCGCGGCCCCCAGCTGGGCGAGTGAGAACCCGCCGCGGGCGGGAGAGACGGTCGTAGACATGGTTACACGAGCCCTTCAGCCAGGGGACCCAGCGCGAGAACGGGAAGAAACGCGAGCGCGGTGAGGAGTATCGTCACCGCAGCAAGCAGCCCAACGAAGAGTGGGCGATGGGTGGGGAGGGTGCCTGCGGTGGCGGGCACCCGATCCTGCGCCGCAAGCGAACCGGCGAGCGCGAGGACGAGCATGATCGGCACAAAGCGGCCGAGCAAGATCGTGACGCCGAGGGCAGTGTTCAGCCACGGGGTGTTCGCGGTAAGCCCGGCGAACGCCGAACCGTTGTTGTTCGCGGCCGAGGTGAACGCGTACAGCACCTCAGACATGCCGTGCACGCCGGGGTTGAGGATCGACTCGCCCGCCACGCTCTCACGCACGCCCGGCAGCGCGAAGCTCAGCGCGGTGCCCGTGAGCACGAGCGTCGGCATCACCAAAATATAGAGCGCAGCGAGCTTGATCTCGCGCGGCCCGATCTTCTTGCCGAGGTACTCGGGAGTGCGACCGATGAGCAGCCCGGCAATGAACACCGCGATCACCGCGAGCACGAGGATTGCGTACGTGCCGGAGCCGACGCCGCCGGGGGAGACCTCGCCGAGCAGCATGTTCAGCATCGGGAACATCCCGCCGAGCGCCGTGTACGAGTCGTGCATCGAGTTCACCGCACCGGTTGAGGTGCCAGTGCTTGTCGTCGCGAACAGCGTCGAACCGATGACGCCGAAGCGCTGCTCCTTGCCCTCGAGCGCGGCGCCTGCAAGCTCGGGAGCCGTGCCCCTGCCAGCGAGTTCGAGCGCCGTGAGTGCTGAGAAGCTGAGGAGGTAGAGCAGCCCCATCACGCTGAGAATCGCGATCCCCTGCCGATTGTCGCCGACCATCCGGCCGAAGGTGCGCGGCAGCGAGAACGGGATCGCGAGCATGAGCAGCACCTCGAACAGGTTCGTGAGCGGCGTCGGGTTCTCGAACGGGTGCGAGGAGTTCGCGTTGAAGAAGCCGCCGCCGTTCGTGCCGAGCAGCTTGATCGCCTCCTGCGACGCCGTCGGGCCACCCGGAATCGTCTGCGTCGCCCCAGCGAGGGTCGTCACATCGGTGAAGCCGTTGAAGTTCTGGATCACGCCGCCCGCGATGAGCACGATGGCGCTCGCCGCAGCGATCGGCAGCAGCAGCCGCAGCGTGCCGCGGGTGACGTCGACCCAGAAGTTGCCGATCGTGCCCGAGCGGCGGTACGCGAAGCCGCGCACGAGCGCGATCGCAACCGCGATGCCGACGGCCGCAGAGGTGAAGTTCTGCACGGCGAGACCCGCGAGCTGCACCGAGTACCCCAGGGTGGACTCGGGAGCGTACGACTGCCAGTTGGTGTTGCCGACAAACGACGCGGCCGTGTTGAACGAGAGATGCTCGCTCGGAGCCGTGAGGCCAAGCGAGTAGGGGAGCCACTGCTGCAGCCGCTGCATGCCGTAGACAATGAGCAGTCCGACCGCAGAAAACGCGAGCACCCCGCGCAGGTACGCCTGCCAGCTCTGCTCGGCGCGCGGATCCACACCGATGAGCCGGTAGATGCCGCGCTCGATGCGCCAATCCTTCGTTGACGTGTAGACCCACGCCATGTAGTCGCCGAGCGGCCGATAGATGACGGCGATCACGACGGCAACGCTCGCAACGGCGAGGAGCGCGTAGAGCCAGCCCATCAGAACTTCTCCGGGCGCACGAGAGCGATCGCGAGGTACGCGAGCGCCGCAATGGCGGCGAGCGCAGCGACGGCGTCGAAGACGGTCACAGTTTCTCCACCGCCTTCGCCAACAGGCCGATGAATGCGAACAGCGCGATCACGCCGAACGCGAAGACGACATCGAGCACGATGCACTCCGTTCATGAGAAAGCGGACGGCGGGAGCCGGAGCCGTGCGCCGCGGTGGCGCATGCCCCGATTTAATACCCGTTCGGAGTCGAAAAATGGGGCCCTAACGGAATCCATACGGCAGTCGAGGAATCCCTAACAGGAACTCCACGAGGCAGAAGTCGCTGTGGCATCCAATCAAGCGCCAATGGGTGCGCTAATCTCCCGCTATAAGCAATTTTTGTGGTGCTGTGTGCGCCGCGATCTAAGCGGGGAGTGCCACGATGACCGATGCGACGGAAATGGGGCAGCTGCGAGCGCGCATAGACAAGCTCGAGACGGAGAACACCGCCTTGAAGCGGCGGGAGTCGAAGGGGGCAGCGTACCGCACGCGATCGGTGCTTGCCGTGCTGGTTCTTCTGATTGCGGCCTTGCTTGCGCCGGCAGCTGTGGTGAGCACCTGGGTTCGCGCTGAGCTCATTGACACGGATCGGTTTGTGTCGAGTCTGGCCCCGCTTGCGGAAAAACCGGCGGTGCAGAGCTTTATTTCAGACGAGGTCGTGCGTGCGATCGAGTCGAACCTTGACATCGAGGCCGTCGTGCATGAGGCAGTCGTCGGCCTCAGCTCACTTGACCTTCCCCCGCAAGCGGCAACAGCGTTTGGACTGCTCGAAGGGCCAGCGGTACACGGAGTGCAATCCATTCTGCGCACCACTGTCGACCAACTTGTGGCATCGCCGCAGTTCGCTCGCGTCTGGGAAACGTCGCTGCGGCAGACGCATGCGCGCGCTATCGCGGTGATTCAGGGCGACCCGGATGGTGCGCTGCAACTCTCTGCTGACGGAACCCTGTCGATTGAGTTGGGGCCGGTGATCGCCGAAGTGCGTGAGCAGCTAGTGGCGCAGGGCGTTGGCCTCGCGACGCTCATCCCGACCATCGAGCGGTCGATCCCTCTCGTGACTTCAGACGCCCTGACGGGGGTACGTGCGGGGTATATGGCCGCCGCAGCCATTGGATATTGGCTGCCTTGGGTGGTCTTAGGGCTACTCATTGGGGGCATTGCGCTTGCGCATAATCGTGCCCGGGCAACATTTGGGGTGGGCCTGGGGCTTTCAGCGTCGTTGTTGTTGCTGCTAGCCGGAATTGGTACCGGCAAACTCTTCTTCATCGCGACCATGAGTCCGGCATTTATGCCCGCTGCCACCGCCGAGACGCTCTTTTCTCAAGTCACCCTCAGCGTCCACGCGATTGCCGTCGCGCTCGTGGTGTTCAGTGCCATCGTTGCGGTTGCCGCCTGGGGCTTTGGGCGCTCGCGGCAGGCGCGGGCGATCCGCACGGCGGTAAACCGGGGCTTTGCCCGGGCTCGCTCCGGGCTTGACCGCGTGCACCTCGACACCGGACGATTTGGGGCGTGGATCGACAGAGTCAGGCCCGCGCTCTGGGCGATTGCCGTCGCGGTGACCGTGCTCGTGGTGTTTCTCAACCGTCCGGTGACCCTCGCGGGTGTCTGGGGTGCGCTCGCATGGTTCCTCGTCGCGGTGATCGCGGTGGAGCTGTTGCGCAGGCCGCGGAGCGCTGACCCGGCGAATTCTGGAGCAATGCAACAATTCTCTTGACGTTGCACACAGCTGCCACCATGCTGGTGAGTACCCAATGCCTGTGATGGGCTCGCCCCTTGCGTGGGGCGCTCGACACCGGGCGACACCTTGAATGACCGCTCACCGCGATGACGCGAAGGGAAACGCACATGGAACGCGAAATTTACGAAGAGATCCACGACGATTTTCGTGAGCTGGTGAAGGAATTCACCAAGCGTTACGTCACCCAAGAGAAGATGCTTGAGTGGGAAGAAGCCGGTGAGGTCGACCGCGCCACGATGCTCGCCGCAGCCGAGCAGGGCCTCGTCGGACTGTCGGTTCCCGAGGAGTTCGGCGGAGCCGGCATGCTCGAGGATTACCGCTTCCGCTCGATCGTGAACGAGGAGCTCATTCGCTCAGGAAACGGCTCGGCACTCGCAGGGGCGCTCGGCATTCAAGACGACCTCGCCGTGCCGTATCTCGCGCGCTTCGGCACTCCCGAGCAGAAGCAGAAGTGGCTGCCGAAGATGGCATCGTGTGAGGTGCTCGGCGCCCTCGCGATGACGGAGCCCGGAACCGGCAGCGACCTGCGCGGCGTCACCACGACGGCGAAGAAGACCGAGGGCGGCTACATCGTCAACGGCGCAAAGACCTTCATCTCGAGCGGTAAGACTGCCGACATCGTTGTCACCTTTGTGAAGACCGGCGAGGGCAACCGCCCCGACGCCTTCAGCCTCATCATCATCGAATCCGGCATGGAGGGCTTCGACCACGGTCGCAAGCTCAACAAGATGGGCGCGCACGGCCACGACACCGCCGAGCTCAGCTTCGTTGACGTGTTCGTGCCCGACGAGAACCTCATCGGTGGCGTCGAGGGGCACGGCTTCGTGCAGCTCATGGAGAACCTGCCGCTCGAGCGTCTCTCGATCGGTGTCGTCGCCGCGGCGATCTCGGAGGCCGCGCTCGAGTGGACGCTCGACTACACGAAGAGCCGTGAGGCCTTCGGCAAGCCCGTCGCCGACTTCCAGAACAGTCGCTTCCGTCTCGCAGAGATGGCGACCACCGTCGACGTCATGTGGGCGTACGTCGATCGCGCGATGCGGCTCTTCCAGAAGGGTGAGCTCAGCGCAGACGAGGCCGCCAAGGTGAAGTTCTGGTGCACCGAGCGCGAGTGGGAGATCCTCGACCAGGGCGTGCAGTTGCACGGCGGTTACGGCTACATCACCGAGTACCCGATCACCCGCGCCTTCCTCGATGCACGTGTGCACCGCATCTACGGCGGCACCAACGAGGTCATGCGCGAGATCGTCGCACGCGCGGTGACCGGCCGAAAGTAGCAGCCGGCCCGCCCGGGTGGCGGCCCGATCCACCTCCCTTGACTCGCGCATGCGCCCACTACGATTGGGAGCATGCGCGAGTCTTTTGATTTCTCTGAGGCGAGCATCGCTGATGTGCTCGCCGCCTTCGAATCTGGGGAGACGACCCCGACGGGCCTCACCACGGCATTTCTGGAGAGGATCGCCGCCGTCGACACGGGAGAAGACGGCCTCCACGCGATCGTTGTGCCGAACCCAGACGCGCTCTCAGCAGCGGCCGAGTCAGACGCACGCTGGGCTGCGGGCACGCCGCGCGCCCTCGAGGGCGTGCCCTTCACCGTGAAGGACTCGTACATGGTGCGGGGGCTGACCGTCGCATCGGGCTCGCCCGCCTTCGAGCACCTCGTCGCGCAGTGGGACGCATTCTCCGTTGCGAAGCTCCGCGAGGCCGGTGCTGTGCTGCTCGGCAAGACCAATATGCCGCCGATGGCCGACGGCGGCATGCAGCGCGGCGTCTACGGCCGGGCTGAGTCGCCCTATAACCGCGGCTACCTCGCGGCCGCCTACGCCTCGGGATCCTCGAACGGCTCCGCCGTCGCGACCGCCGCGAACCTCGCCGTGTTCGGCATGGGCGAGGAGACGGTCTCAAGCGGCCGCAGCCCCGCCTCAAACAACGGCCTCTGCGCGTACACGCCCTCGTGGGGCATCCTGTCGATCCGCGGCAACTGGCCGCTCTTCCCGGCCCGCGACGTCGTCGTGCCGCACACCCGGTCGATGCCCGACATGCTCCGGCTGCTTGACGTGCTCGTCGCCGACGACGAGACCACGCGCGGTGACTTCTGGCGGGCGCAGCAGGTCGTTCCCGTGCCGCTGCCGAGCGAGCACCGGCCTGAGTCGTACGTTGAGCTCGCTGGTGCTGGTGCTGGTGCGGGTGCTGGTGCTGGTGCTGGTGTGCTTGCCGGCAAGCGCTTCGCGGTGCCGAGAATGTACCTCGGCCTCGATTCGGCCTTCCCGATCGCGGTGCGGCCGTCTGTGCTCGCGCAGTGGGAGATCGCGCGAGCGCGGCTCGAAGCGCTCGGCGCGGAGGTCGTCGAGACCGACTTCCCCCTCATCGAGCAGTACGAGGGTGACCGGCCCGGCCAAGAAAACGTCGGTGCCCTCGGCGTGCTGCCCGACGGCTGGATGGATACCGAATTCAACCACTTCCTGGCCCACGGCTGGGACGACTTTCTGCGCGCGAACGGTGACCCGGCGATCCCGAGTCTCGGCGCTGTCGATCCCGACACGATCTTCCCGCAGCCGCCCGGCACGCTGCCCGACCGCTACGAGGAGGTCGCGGACTACGAGAACCGGTACCGCGCGGTCGTGGCGTTCGCGCGGGCCGGGATCCCTGACCCGCGGGAGTTGCCTGAGTTCGGTGACGGCTTGCGGGCGCTCGTGCAGCTGCGCGAGCAGCTCTTTGAGTCGTGGCTGTCGGCTGAGGGGTTCGACGGCATGGTATTCCCTGCAAACGCTGATGTGGGGGCCGAAGCCGCCGAACGCGACGTGGCCGCTGCAGACCATGCGTGGTCGAACGGCGTGTTCTTCTCGAACGGCAACTACGCGCTCCGGCACCTCGGCATTCCGACCGTCACGGTAGCGATGGGGCTCATGGCCGACATCGGTATGCCCGTCGGCCTGACCTTTGCGGGCGCTGCCTACTCCGATCCCACGCTGCTGCAGTATGCGGCGGCGTTCGAAGCTGGGGCGGGTGCCGATGCTGGTGCTGGCTCGCTGCGCGTGCCGCCCGGGCCGGAGCTTGGGCGCGACCTCGGTGCTTGACCTCGGTGCTTGACCCCGGCGCTTTGCGACCTCTACACCCCCGTTTAATCTGGTCCGAGCCTTATGCGGCCTGCAGAAGGCTCAGGATAGAAAAATGGGGTCGGAGAGGGTTGCGAACGCTGGCTGGCGCGGCTAGTGGGTTTCGGGGGTGACGGGGCTCTCCGGGGACTCCGAGACCGGCTCGAAGCGGTCGACGCTTTTGGCGAGCTTGCGTAGCAGCGTTGCGAGCCGATCTCGCTCGGGGCGACTCATCGCGCCGAGCAGCCTATCCTCCGCGTCGGTGAGGCGCGTCATGGCAGCGTCGACGAGGGTCTGACCGAGCGGGGTCATCTCGACGAGCACGCCGCGGCCGTCGTTCGGGTCGGTGAGCCGGTGCACGAGGTCCCGCTCGACAAGCCGGTCGATACGGTTGGTCATGGTGCCGCTCGAGACCATCGTCTGTTGCACGAGCACCTTGGGGCTCTGGCGGTAGGGAGAGCCGCTGCGCCTGAGTACAGCAAGCACGTCGAACTCCCATGAAGCCAGGCCTGATCGTTCGAAGGCGTGCGAGCGCGCCCGGTCGAGGTGCTTCGCGATACGCGAGAGCCGTGAGAACACGGTGAGGGGTGCGAAATCGAGGTCGGGGCGGGCAGCGCTCCACGACGCGATAATCCCGTCAACCTCGTCGGTTGAGTCTGGGGTTCGGTCTTCCATCTGCTCATTATGGCTGGTGGAGAAGTAAATTTTGCCGTGAACCCGCCGCAGTTTGCGCCGTTCCCTCGAAGCGGTACGTAAGAGGCGCTGACGTCTGGCAGACTATATCCGTGCCGGTTTCGGTACGGTCCGCCTTGGTGTAATGGCAGCACGACAGCCTTTGGAGCTGTTAAGTCTAGGTTCGAATCCTAGGGGCGGAGCGACTAACGGTGAAGCGCAGCTTCACCGAGTCGCTCCGAAACGCTGCCCACGGCAGCGAATAGGGGTGGTGAAGCGCAGCTTCACCGAGTCGCTCCGAAACGCTGCCCACGGCAGCGAATAGGGGTGGTGAAGCGCAGCTTCAC